>NZ_JBEYYT010000237.1:0-14276 GCF_040645715.1 Spirillospora sp. NPDC046719
CGCGGCGGTTCGTCGAGGCCGGGCCCGGCACCGCGCTCACCGACCTGATCCCGGCGAACGTGTCAGATCCGGCCGTGACCGCCCTGCCCTGCATGCCGGGCGAGCAGGACGAGGTGTCCGGCGCGGTGACGGCCCTGGCCGGGATCCACCTCTCCGGAGGCCGGGTGGACTGGGACGCCTTCTTCGGTCCGGACGCCCGCCTCGTCGATCTGCCGACGTACGCGTTCCAGCGCGACCGGTACTGGCTCGACACCGTCGCGGACCCGCCGGGTCCCGCCGCGCCGGAGACCGACACGCGGCGGCTGGTCACCGAGACCCTGGAACAGGCGCTCGGAGCCGGCGCGGCGGCCGACCCGGACGTGCCGTTCCGGGAGCTCGGGGTGGACTCGCGGATGGCCGTGGTGATCCGCGACAGGCTGTCGGCCGCCCTCGGCCGGGACCTGCCCGGTTCGCTGCTGTTCGACCACCCCACCGCCGCCGAGCTCGCCGACGCCCTGCGCCCCGAGCCCGGCACCGCGCACCCCGCCCCCGGCACCCGGCAGGCCGACGGCCAGCCCACCGAGCCCGGCGAGAACGAGGACGACATCGCGATCGTCGCGATGAGCTGCCGCTATCCGGGCGGCGTGCGCTCGCCGGAGGACCTGTGGCGGCTGGTGGACGCCGGAAGCGACGCGATCGGGCCGTTCCCGGACGACCGCGGCTGGGACCTCGACGAGCTGCCGGAAGGGCCGGCCGCTGGCGGGTTCCTCGACGGCGCCGCCGAGTTCGACGCGGCGTTCTTCGGGATCTCGCCGCGCGAGGCCGCGGGGATCGATCCGCAGCAGCGGCTGCTGCTGGAGGCCGCGTGGGAGGCGTTCGAACGGGCCGGGCTCGACCGCGCCACGCTGCGCGGCAGCCGCACCGGCGTCTTCGTCGGCGCCACCGCCCAGGACTACGGCCCGCGCCTCGCCGAACCCGACGACGGCACGCGCGGCCACCGGCTCACCGGCACCGCGCCCAGCGTCGCGTCCGGGCGCATCGCCTACGTCCTCGGGCTGCGCGGCCCGGCCGTCACCGTGGACACCGCGTGCTCGGCGTCCCTGGTCAGCGTGCACATGGCGGCGCAGGCGATCAGGCAGGGCGAGTGCGACACCGCGCTCGCGGGCGGCGTGACCGTGCTGGCGACCCCCGGCATGTTCCTGGACTTCGGCCGCCAGCAGGGCCTCGCCTCCGACGGCCGCTGCAAGGCGTTCTCCGCCGACGCCGACGGCACGGCCTGGGCCGAGGGCGCCGGGCTGGCCGTCCTGCAGCGGCTGGGCGACGCCCGGCGGGCGGGACGTCCCGTCCTGGCCGTCCTGCGCGGGAGCGCCGTCAACCAGGACGGGGCCAGCAACGGGCTCACCGCGCCGAACGGCACCGCCCAGGAGCAGGTCATCCGGGACGCGCTCGACCGCGCCGGGATCGGACCGGAGGGCGTGGACGCGATCGAGGCGCACGGCACGGGCACCGCGCTGGGCGACCCGATCGAGGCGGGCGCGCTGGCCCGCACCTACGGCGCCGCCCGCGCCGGGGGCGACCCGGTCCGGCTGGGCTCGCTGAAGTCCAACATCGGGCACGCGCAGGCGGCGGCCGGCATCGGCGGGCTGATCAAGATGGTGGAGGCGCTGCGCGCCGGGCGGCTGCCCCGCACGCTCCACGTGGGCGCGCCGTCCCCGCACGTCGACTGGGAAGAGAGCGGCCTCGCCCTGCTGACCGAACCGGTGCCCTGGCCGCGCGCGGACCGCCCGCGCCGGGCGGCCGTCTCCTCGTTCGGGATCAGCGGCACCAACGCGCACGTCATCGTCGAGGAGGCCGCGGCGCCGCCCGCCGGAGAGCCGGATCGTCCCGGCCCCGTCCCGCTGCCGCTGTCGGCCCGCACCGGCACCGCGCTGCGCGCCCAGGCCGAGCGGGTCCGCGCGTTCATGGCCGCGCACCCGGAGGAGCGGCCCGCCGACATCGCCCGGACGCTCGCGGCGCGGACGCCGATGCGATGGCGCGCCGCCGTCGTCGGCGACACCCGCGACGACCTCATGGACGGCCTGGAGACCCTGGCGGGCGAGGGCCGGGTGCCGGCGGCCGTGCGCGGCTACCGGTCGCCCGCCGTCGTGCGGGCGGAGGCGCGCGAGGCGTCCGGTCCGGTGTTCGTGTTCCCCGGGCAGGGGGCGCAGTGGCGAGGCATGGCCCTCGACCTGCTGCGCGAGTCCCCGGTGTTCCGCGACCGGATGGCCGAGTGCGAGCGGGCGCTGTCGGCCCACTGCGACTGGTCGCTGCGCGACGTGCTGGAGAACGATCCGCTGGACCGGGTGGACGTCGTCCAGCCGGCGCTGTTCGCCGTCATGGTGTCGCTCGCCCGGCTGTGGGAGTCGGCCGGCGTGCGCCCGGCGGCGGTGGTCGGCCACTCGCAGGGCGAGATCGCCGCCGCCTGCGTGTCCGGCGCCCTGTCGCTGGACGACGCCGCGAAGGTCGTCTGCCTGCGCAGCCAGGCGCTGCGAAAGGTCGCGGGCAGCGGCGGCATGGCGTCGGTGCCGCTTCCCGCGAACGAGATAGAGCTGCCCGACCGGGTCTGGACGGCCGCGGTGAACGGACCGTCCTCCACCGTCGTCGCCGGGGACGCCGACGCCCTCGACGCCTTCGTCGCCCGGTTGCAGGACACGGGCGTCGACGCCCGGCTCGTCGATGTGGACTACGCCTCGCACACCGAGGCCATGGAGCCGATGCGAGACCCGCTCCTCGCCGACCTCGCCGGGCTCGACCCGGCCGACCCGTCCGTCCCGCTGTGGTCCACGCTGACCGGCGGGCCGCTCGACCGGGCGATGGACGAGCGCTACTGGTTCGACAACATCCGCGGCACCGTGCGGTTCCACGACGCCGTGCGCGCGCTGATCGATGCCGGGCACACGCGGTTCGTCGAGGTCGGCCCGCATCCCGTGCTGGCCCGCGCGGTCGCCGAGGCGGCGGGGGAGCGCGACGTGACCGTCCTCGGCACGCTGCGGCGGGACGCCGGCGGGCTCGCGCAGTTCCTCACCGCCGCCGCCGCGGCCTACGCGGACGGCGTACGCGTGGACTGGGGCGTGTTCGCCCCCGAGGGTCGGATCGTCCCGATGCCGACCTATCCGTTCGAGCCCCAGCGCTACTGGCGGCCCGCCGGGGCCGGGGCAGCGGGCGCGGCGGGCGTCGCGGGCGCGGCGAAGGCGGGGCATCCGCTGCTGGACACCGAGGTGGAACTGCCCGGCGGCGGCCTCCTGCGCACCGGGAGACTGTCCGTCGCCCGGCACCCGTGGCTCGCCGACCACGAGGTGGCGGGGGAGATCCTGGTGCCCGGCACCGCCCAGGTCGAGATGGCCTGCTCGGCGGGCGCCCGGATCGGCCACGCGCGCCTGCGCGAGCTGATGCTGGAGCGACCGCTCGGCGTCCCCGCCTCGGGCGAGGTCGAGGTCCGCCTCCTGGCGGGAGCGGACCGGTCGGTCGTCATCGAGTCCCGGCCGAGCGGCGCCGGCGACTGGACGCGGAACGCGACCGGGACCCTGGACGGCGACGCGGGACCCCTGGACGACGGCGCGGAGCCCGAGCCGATGCCTCACGCCGAGCACTGGCCGCCGCCCGGCGCGGACCCGCTGCCGCTGGACGGCGCCTACGACCGGCTCGCCGCACGCGGCTACGGCTACGGCCCCGCCTTCCGCGGCCTGCGCCGCGCGTGGCGCGACGGCGACGACCTCTACGCCGAGGTCGGCTCCGACCAGGACCGGGGCGGGCACCGCGTCCACCCCGCGCTGCTGGACGCGGCCCTGCACCCGCTGCTCCTGCCCGGCGAAGGGCCGCCGGAGGTCCCGTTCGTCTGGAAGGGCGTCACCTGCCGGCCCGCCGGCGGCTCGTCGCTCCGCGTGCGGCTGACCCGCGACGGCGACGGGACGGCCCGGCTGGACGCCGCCGACGCCGACGGGCGCGCGGTCGCCGCCGTGGAGTCGCTCGACCTGCGGCCGCTCGCCGGGGACGCGCCCGGCGGCCTCTACGAGACCCGATGGGCCGAGCTGCCGGACGAGCCCGACGGCGACGTGCCCGAAGCGCCCGAGGTGCACGTCGTGCCCGTTCCCGAGTTCGACGGACCCCTGCCGGACGACGCCCACCGCGCGGCACGTGCCGTCCTGGAGCGCCTCCAGGACATCCCCGACTCCGACGCGGTGGCCGTCGTCACCAGGAACGCGCAACGCGTCCTGCCGGACGACGAGGTGGCCGGGCTGGCGCAGGCGACGGTGGCCGGGCTCGTGCGCTCGGCCCGCGCCGAACGGCCGGGACGCCTCGTCCTGATCGACGGCGACGGCGACCCGCGCTCCGAGGAGGCGCTGCCCAGGGCGCTCGCGACCGGGGAATCCGAACTGGCCGTCAGGCGGGGCCGCCTGTACGCGCCCCGGCTGGCCCCCGCCGACGACGACGAACTCACCCCGCCGGACGTCCCGGACGGGAGCGCCTGGCGGCTGGACGTCACCCGCCGCGGCTCGCTGGACGACCTGGCGCTCGTCCCCGCGCCCGAGGCCGCGCGGCCGCTCGGGGAGGGCGAGGTCCGCATCGCCGTCCGGGCGTCCGGGCTGAACTTCCGGGACGTCGCCGTAGCGCTGCGCCTGGTCCCCACCGAACGGACCATGGGCAGCGAAGGAGCCGGGATCGTCACCGAGACCGGCCCCGGCGTCACGACCCTGCGCCGGGGAGACCGGGTCGCGGGCGTGTTCGAGCGCTCGCACGGACCCGTCGCGGTCGCCGACGCCCGGAAGGTCGTCCCGATGCCGCCGGGCTGGACGTTCGCCCGCGCCGCGTCGGTGCCGATCGTCTTCGCCACCGCCTACCAGTGCCTCGCCGAGATCGCGGAGCTGGGACGCGGGGAGAGCGTGCTGATCCACGCGGCCACCGGCGGCGTGGGGCTGGCCGCCGTCCAGCTCGCCCGGCACCTCGGCGCCGAGGTGTACGCCACCGCGAGCCCGCCCAAGCAGCACGTGCTGCGCGATCTCGGCCTCGACGACGACCACATCGCCTCGTCCCGCGACCTGGAGTTCGAGGAGCGGTTCCGGGGGCGGATCGACGTCGTCCTCAACTCGCTGGCCCGCGAGACCGTGGACGCCTCGCTGCGGGTGCTGCGCCCCGGCGGCCGCTTCGTGGAGATCGGCAAGACCGACATCCGCGACCCCGAGGCCGTGGCGGCCGAGCATCCCCGCGTCCGGTACGCCGCGTACGACCTGCTCAGCGTCGAGCCCGGACGGGTCGGCGAGGTCCTGCGGACCGTGCTCGACCTGCACGAGGACGGCGCCTTGCAGCCCCTCCCGATCCAGACCCACGACGTGCGGCGGGCGCCCGAGGCGCTGCGCACCCTGCGGCGCGCCGAGCACATCGGCAAGCTCGTCCTCACCGTCCCGCCGCCTGCGGCGTTCGACCCCGCCGGAACGGTGCTCATCACCGGCGGCACGGGGAAGCTGGGCGCTCTGCTGGCGCGGCATCTCGTCCGCGAACACGGCGTCCGCAGGCTCGTCCTGGCAGGCCGGAGGGGACGCGCCGCCGAGGGCGTCGCGGACCTGGAGGCGGAGCTGACCGGCCTCGGCGCCGAGGTCGCCTTCCCCGCCTGCGATATCGCCGACCGCGACGCCCTGGCCCGCCTGCTGGCCGAGCATCCGCCCGCCGCAGTGGTGCACGCCGCCGGGGTCCTGGACGACGGGCTCGCCGCGACGCTGACCGGCGACCGCGTGGACGCCGTCCTGCGCCCCAAGGTGGACGCCGCCTGGCACCTGCACGAGCTGACCCGGGACACCGATCTGACGGCGTTCGTCATGTTCTCCTCGGCGGTCGGCGTGCTCGGCGCGCCCGGGCAGTCCAACTACGCCGCCGCCAACACCTGGCTGGACGCCCTCGCCCGCCACCGCCGCGCCGGCGGCCTGCCCGCCGTCTCGCTCTCCTGGGGCCTCTGGGACGAGGAGGGCGGCATGACCGGGCACCTGTCCGGCGAGCAGGTCGACCGGCTGCGCCGCACCGGGATCGCACCGCTGCCCGCCGAACGGGGGCTGGCCCTGTTCGACGCGGCGCTGCGGTCGTCCCGCGAGCACCTCGTCCCGGTGCATCTGGACGTCCGCGACGTGCGGCCGGGCACGGTCCCGATGCTCGCCGACATCGTCGGCGAGGCCCCGGAGCCGGCCGCCGAGGACGAGGCGTCCGGCACCGGTCTCGCGGAGCGCCTGCGCGGCGTCTCCGGCGACGACCTGGAACGCGTCCTGACCGCGGCCGTGTGCGACACCGCCGGGGAGATCCTCGGGTACCCCGAGCCCGGCGCCGTCGGACCGGACGACGCGTTCAAGGAACTCGGCTTCGACTCCCTGCTCAGCGTGGACCTGCGCAACCGCGTCAACCGCGAGCTCGGGATCGAGCTGCCGACCACCGCGGTCATGGACAACCCGACCCCCGCCGAACTGGCCGGGGTCATCCGGGCGGAGCTGCCGCCCGGTGACGGCAACGCCGAAGAGAAGGAGGAGGGACGATGAGTGGACAGCGCGAACGCCACGCCTTCGTGAGCGGGGCGACCAGCGGCATCGGCCGCGCGGTCGCCGGACGGCTGGCGGGCGAGGGCGCGCGGGTGTTCATCTGCGCGCGCGACGCCGAGGCCGTCGCCCGGACCGTCAAGGAGCTGCGCGACGAGGGCGGCGACGTGGACGGCACCGCGTGCGACGTCCGCGACGCGGGCCAGATCCGGTCCGCGGTCGAGGAGGCCAACGCCGCCGGCCGGATCAACGTCCTGGTCAACAACGTCGGCCGGGGCGGCGGCGGGCAGACCGCCGAGATCCCCGACGAGCTGTGGGACGACGTCGTCGCCACCAACCTGACGAGCGTCTTCCGCGTGACGCGCGAGTTCCTGGCGTCCGGGCTCAAGGACGCCGAATGGGGACGCATCGTCAACATCGCGTCCACGGCCGGGAAGCAGGGCGTCGTCCTGGGCGCGCCGTACTCGGCGTCCAAGCACGGCGTCGTCGGCTTCACCAAGGCGCTCGGCCTGGAGCTGGCCAAGAGCGGCGTCACCGTGAACGCCGTCTGCCCCGGCTACGTCGAGACGCCGATGGCGCAGACGATCCGGCGCGGCTACGCCGACTACTGGGACGTCACCGAGGGCGAGGTGCTGGCCCGCTTCGAGGCGAAGATCCCGCTCGGCCGCTACACGACGCCCGACGAGGTCGCCGCGATGGTCGCCTACCTGACCGGTCCGGACACCGGCGCGGTCACCGCACAGGCGATCAACGTGTGCGGCGGGCTCGGCAACTTCTGAGGAGCGCCATGACCGTACGACAAGGCACTTCGCCGACCGTCCGGCACACCGAGCACGCCACCCGGATCGACGCGCCGCCGGACGCGGTCTACCGGATCGTGGCGGACGTGACGTCCTGGCCGGTGCACTTCCCGCCGACCGTGCACGCCGTCCGGCTCTCCGGCGACGACCGCGCGGAGCGCATCCGGATCTGGGCGCTCGCCAACGGCGCGCTCCGCACCTGGGTGTCGGAGCGCGCCCTCGACCCCGGCGCGCGGACCGTCGCGTTCGCGCAGGCCGAGCCGAGCGCGCCGGTCGCCGCGATGCACGGGACCTGGCGGATCGAGCCCGGCGAGGGCGGCGGCTCCCACGTCGTCCTGATCCACGACTACTCCGCCGTGGACGACGACCCCGACGCCCTCGCGCTCATCGACGGCGCGGTCGAGGCCAACAGCGGCAAGGAGCTGGACGCGCTCAGGCACGCGGCCGAGACCGGCGCCGACGCCGACCTGACCCTGGAGTTCAGCGACGGCGAACTCGTCCACGGCCCGCTGCAGGCGGCCTACGACTTCGTCAACGAGTGCGACCGGTGGCCCGAGCGGCTCCCGCACGTGGCGCGCGTCGCGCTGACCGAGGACGAGCCCGGCCTCCAGTTCATGGAGATGGACACCCGGTCGCCGGACGGCTCCGCGCACACCACCGCGTCCGGCCGGGTGTGCGTGCCAGGGGAGCGCATCGTCTACAAGCAGACCACGACGCCTCCCGTCATGCGCACGCACAACGGCGAGTGGCTGTTCGAGCCCGCGGGGGACGGCGCGGTGCGCGTCACGTCCCGGCACACGGTCGTCATCGACCCCGGGGCGCTGGGAGGACCGGCCGCCGGCGGGATGGACCTGCCGGCGGTGCGCAGGAAGATCCGCGAGACGCTCGGCGCCAACAGCAGGGCGACCCTGCGCGCCGCCAAGCGGTACGCGGAGAACGAAAGGAGCGGGAAATGAAGGAACTGACCCTCGACGACCTGAAGGACGCCCTGCGCGCGGCGGCGGGCGAAGCGGAGGCTCTGCAGGACGGTTCGGACGACCTTCTGGAGGTGCCCTTCTCCGAATTGGGCTACGACTCGCTCGCCGTCATGGAGACCACCGCGCAGGTGGAGCGCAAGCTCGGCGTCGAACTGCCCGAGGAGGAGACCGCCGAACTGAAGACGCCCCGCGAATACCTGGAATTCGTCAACGCCAGGATCGGGGAGACCGTGTAGGAACCGGAACGGCGAAAGAGCCGGCGGCCCGTGCGGGCCGCCGGCTCTTTCGCGTGCGCCTTTCCGGCGTTCGGGAATTCCCCGGTCAGGACATTCCGTCGACCCGTACGACCCGTTCCCGGATCAGCCAGGAACCGCCGTCGGGGACCAGCACGTCCTCGCAGGTGGTGCTCGCGTGCAGGACGGTCCCCTTCTCCCGGCTCGACTGGAACACCAGCGCGTAGCTGCGCACCCGGACGTTCCCGTCCTCCGGGACGATGTGGCTCATGCCGAGCCAGTGGCGCCGGACGATGCCCGCCTCGGCGAGCTTGTCGGCGACGGCCCGGGACGCCGTCCGGATCGCGTCGCGGCCGCGGACGGGCTCGGGGTGGCCCTGGGCGTCGAAGACGCCGTCGGGGGTGAAGGCCTCCGCCCACTCCTCGACCTCTCCGGCGTCGAGGAGCTGCATGTGCCAGGCGTAGAAGGCGTCGATGTCGGCCCGCAGCTCGGCGGGCGCGATGGTGGTCGGCACTGGTGCGTCCCTTCGGTGAGTGGGTTCTCCGGTCAGTGGACGGGCTGCGCGGACGGCAGCCCGGCGTTGCGGGGGGCCCGGGGCCTCGGCACGGCCGCCGCGGCCCGGGCGGGGCCGGCGTCCGCGGCCGCCGTGCAGGCGAGCGGCGTCCGGGGCTGCTCGCCCTGCAGGACGGCGGCGTGCACCTCGCTGAGCTCGGGCGACGGGCTGAGCCCCAGGTCCTCGGCGAGGATGTGGCGGGCCGCGTGGAAGGCCTCCAGGGCGTCGTAGCGGCGGCCGGAACGTGCCAGCGCGCACACCAGGAGCGTGTGGTACCACTCGTCGTACGGTTTCAGCGCGACGAGCGACCGCAGCTCGCCGATGAGCTCGCGGTGCCGGCCGAGGCGCAGGTCGGCCTCGATGCGCAGGTTCAGCGCGTGGGCGCGGTGCTCGTCCAGCGCCGCCGCGTGGCCTTCCAGCACCCGGCCCAGCTCGACGTTCGCCATCGGGGGACCGGTCCACAGGTCGAGCGCGCGGCACAGCGGCTCCACCGCGTCGGCGGAGCGGCCGTCCTGGAGCAGCGCGCGGCCCTCGGCGAGCAGCCGGTCGAACCGGCTGAGGTCCAGTTGCTCGGGCGCGACCCGCAGCATGTAGCCGGGCGGGCGGGTGACGAGCACCTCCCTGCCCGGCGCCGGGCCGTCGCCGGCGGTCAGCCAGCGCCGGATCTGGTATACGTACGTCTGCGCGGTGCGCGCCGCGCTGCGCGGCGGGTCCTCACCCCACAGCTCCTCGATGATCGTGTCGAGCGGCACGACGCGGCCCGTGCGCACCAGCAGCAGCGCGAGCGTGTTCAGCACGCGCGGCGCCGTCGGTGCGAACGCCGATCCGCCGCCCGCGACCTCCAGCGGGCCGAGCAGCTTGAAGCGCAGCATCCGAGTTTCGACCTCCGTCGTTCTGTCGCGGTCCTTTCATGACATTCGCCGCTGTTTGCCGGGAAAGCGGCCGTTAAGCGCCCGATCGTCGTTCGGTGAGCCGGATGCTCCCGAACGCCCATCGCCGCGTGCGCCTTCCGGCGCGCCGGGGGGTATCGAAAGGAGTACTCCGCGGTCCGCGCGAACGCGTTTCCTCCCGCCCGCCTTCGGTTATCAAGCGCGGCGTCAGAGAACGCCCCGTCGACCGAAGAGGAGTGATCCTCGGTGACGACCGATACGACGGTTGCCGAGAGGGGCACGTCAGAGCGGCTCGGGCTCGTCCTCGCCATCTGCTGCGCCGGGCAGTTCCTGGTGGTGCTGGACGCCTCGGTGATGAACGTCGCGCTTCCCTCCATCAGATCCGCCCTGCATTTCCGGACCGACTCGCTGCAATGGATCATCAACGCGTACACGATCGTGTTCGCGGGATTCCTGCTGCTCGGCGGGCGGCTCGCGGACATCTACGGGCGGCGCCGGGTCTTCCTCGGCGGCATCGCCGTCTTCACCCTCGCGAGCCTGGCCGGCGGCCTGGCCTGGAACCCGGCCTCGCTGCTGGCCGCACGGGGCGTCCAGGGGCTCGGGGCCGCCGTCATGGCCCCGGCGACGCTGACCGTCCTCGGCACCACCTTCACCGACAAGGAGCGGCGCGCCCGGGCGTTCGGGCTCTGGGGCGCGGTCGCCGCGGGCGGCGGCGCGATCGGCGCGCTGGTCGGCGGCGCCATCACCGAATGGCTCTCCTGGCGCTGGATCCTGCTCGTCAACGTCCCCGTCGGCGTCCTGCTGACGGTCGGCGCGGCGTACGCGGTCACCGAGTCCCGCAAGGAGGACGACGACCGCCGGATGGACCTGCCCGGCGCCCTCGCCATCACGGCCGGGCTGATCCTGCTCGTGTACGGCATCGTCCGGTCCGAGAAGGAGGGCTGGGACTCGCCGCAGATCATCGTGAGCCTCGGCCTCGCGGTCGTCCTGCTGGCCCTGTTCGCGGTGAACGAGGTCCGCCGCAGGACGCACCCGCTGGTGCCGCTCGGCATCTTCCGCAACCGCTCCGTCACGGCGGCCAACCTGGTCGCGTTCACCAGCACCGCCGCCCTGTGGGGCACGTTCTTCCTGTTCACGCTGCTGCTCCAGCTCGTCCTCGGGTACAGCCCGCTGGAGACCGGGTTCGCGTACCTGCCGCTGTCCCTCGGCATCGTCGTGGCCGCGCGCGGCATCGCCCCGCTGGTGCCGAAGGTCGGCCCGCGGCCGCTGCTGGTCGCCGGGCTGCTGCTGTCCGCGGCCGGGCTGGCCTGGCTGTCGGGCGCCGGAGCGGGCGCCGGTTTCCTCGCCGACCTGTTCGGCCCGACGCTGGTCCTCGGCATCGGCCAGGGCCTGGTGTCGGCGTCCATGACCGTCGCGGGCACCTCCGAGGTCGGCTACCGCGAGCAGGGCCTGGTCTCCGGGCTGCTCAACACCAGCCGCCAGGTCGGCGGCGCGCTCGGCCTCGGCGTCCTGGCGGTCGTCGCGGCCGCGCACACCTCCGACGTGGCGCACGGCGCGCACGCCACCGCGCGGGACCTCGCCGCGGGCTTCGACCGGGCCCTGCTGGTCTCCGCGCTGTTCCCGCTGATCGGCGCGGCCGCCGCCCTGGCCGTCCCGAAGGTCCGCCGCGACGAGGAGCAGGCCGCGCGCGGATGAGCCCCCGGCGCCGGACCTGCCGGGGCACGGCCCTCGACAGCATCCCGACAGGACGTCGACGGACACGGGCGAGATTGGGGCCATGGATGCGAGCCAGCCGGCGACCAGGACCACGGTCCCTCCCGTCCGCAAGTCCGTCGACGTCCCCGTCCCGCCGGAGCGCGCCTTCGCGCACTTCACCGGGCGGCCCACCGAATGGTGGCCGGAGAGCCACGTGCTGGTCGCCGCGCGGGAGCGGGTGGTCTTCGAACCGCGCGCGGACGGCCGCTGGTACGAGCGCTCCACCGACGGCTCCGAGCTCGACTGGGGCCGCGTGCTGGTCTGGGAGCCGCCGCACCGCCTCGTGCTCACGTGGCGCATCGACGGCGACTTCCGCCCCATCGACGACGACGAGCGGGCCAGCCGCGTCGAGGTGACCTTCACCCGGCGCGGGCCGGACGCGACCCACGTGGAACTGGCCCATGTCGAGCTGGCCCGGCACGGCCGGGCCGCCGGGCGCATCCGCGCGGCCATCGACGGCCCGAGCCCCGGCGAGACGCTCGCGACATTCGCCGCCACCCTCACTCCAGGAGGCGACCATGCCTGACCGCGAATGCCCGTACGACGCCCCCCCGCAGGAAGACGCCCGCGCGCAGGAAGAGGAGCCGCGCGGCGCCCCCTTCCCCTGGCGGCGCCCCGGCCCGTTCGCCCCGCCCGACCGGCACCGCGAGTGCCGCGAGCGGCCGGGCCTCACCCGGGTCCCCCGCTCCGCGGGCGAGCCGACCTGGGTCGTCACCCGGTACGCGGAGGTCCGGGAGGCCCTGAACGACGAGCGGCTCGGCAACGACCGCGGCCACCCGGGCTTCCCCGCCCCGTTCCCGATCCCGAAGGACTTCACGCTCAACTCGTCCCTGCTCGGCATGGACCCCCCGCGGCACACCGAGTACCGCAAGCGGGTCGCCAAGGACTTCACCGTCCGGCGCGTCAAGCTGCTCCGCCCCCGCGTCGAGGAGATCGTGGACGGCCAGGTGGACGCGCTGCTGGACGCGGGACCCCCGGGCGACCTGCTCGCCGGCTTCGCGCTGCCCGTCACCATCTCGGTGATCATGGAGCTGCTCGGGATCCCGGCGAAGGACAAGGACTTCCTGCACGTCCGCACCCGGACGATGTTCGGCGGGACCGCCTCCGCCGCCGAGCGCAAGGAGGCGGTCAACCAGCTCGACGCCTACTTCCGCGACCTGGTCGCCGCCAAGTACGACGAGCCCGGGGACGACCTGGTCGCCAAGCTCACCGGCGCCTTCCCGCGCGAGGACGACTTCGACGAGCTGGTCCACCTCACCCGGCTGCTGTTCAACGGCGGCCACGAGAGCACCGCCAGCATGATCGCGCTCGGCACGCTGGCGCTGCTGCGCCACCCCGGCCAGCTCGACCTGCTGCGCGAGGACCCCGACCTCGCGCCGGCCGCCGTCGAGGAGCTGCTCCGCTACCTCAGCGTCACCGACCTCACCACGGCGCGGGTCGCGCGCACCGACCTGACGATCTCCGGCACCGAGGTGCGGGAGGGCGAGGGCGTCTTCCCGCTCACCGCCGCCGCCAACCGCGACCCCGAGGCGTTCGAGCGCCCCGACGAGCTCGACATCACCCGCGGGTCCCGCAAGCACCTGGCCTTCGGCCACGGCCGCCACCTGTGCCTCGGGTCCGAGCTGGCGCGGCTGGAGCTGGAGGTCGTCTTCCGCACGCTCTACCGCCGGCTGCCCGACCTGCGGCTCGCCGTCCCGTTCGAGGAGCTGTCCTTCAAGGACGGCGGGCTCGTGTACGGCGTCGAGGCGCTGCCCGTGACCTGGTGACCCGTCTGGAGTGATGACCGTGACCACGACCATGACCGACGAGCGCGCGGCCCTCGACGCGGCGGTGCGGGCCGCGGCCGCCCACGCGGACGAGGCCGACCGCACCGGCCGGCTGTCCGGCGAGGCGGTCGCCGCGGTGACCGCGACCGCCCTGCCCCGGCACTTCGTGCCCGCCCGCTGGGGCGGCGCCGAGTCCACGTTCCGCGAGCTCACCGAAGCGGTCGTCGAGCTCGGCGAGGCGTGCGCGTCGACCGCCTGGTGCGCCGCGATGTTCGCCTACACCGGCCGGTTCGCCGCCCACCTGCCGATCGACGGCCAGCGCGACCTGTGGGACGGCACGCCGGGCGCGCTGCTCGTCCCCGGCCTGGTGCCCGCCGGGTCCGCCGAGGAGACCGAGGGCGGCTTCCTGCTGCGCGGGCGCTGGCGCTACGTCAGCGGCGTCGAGTTCGCCGACTGGGCGCTCATCGCCGGGCCGGCGTCCGGCGGCGTCGAACCGCGCTTCTTCGCGGTGCCCCGCGCCGACTACACCTACGAGCCGACCTGGGACGCCGTCGGGATGCGGGCCACCGGCAGCCACACCCTCGCGGTCGAGGAGGCGTTCGTGCCCGCGCACCGGACGGCGCTGTTCAAGGAGGTGATGGGCGGGCTGAACCACACCTCGCAGGCGCCGCAGCACAACGTCCCGCTTCCCGCCGTCGGCGGCCTGACCTGCATCTCCGCGCTGATCGGCGCGGCGCGCGGCGCGCTCGCGTCCGCGACCCGCACGGCCGCC
>NZ_JBEYYT010000238.1:0-14164 GCF_040645715.1 Spirillospora sp. NPDC046719
GGCCCCGCCGGGCCGCCCGGGGCCGCGGGCGGCGCGGGTGGGGGCGCCGGTACCGCGGGGGGGGCCCCGCGGCGGGGGGGGGCGCCCGGGCGGCCCACGACGCTGACCTCGGCGATCCGCTCCATGCCGAGCAGGAGCGACTCGACCTCCTGGGCGCTGATGTTCTCGCCCCCGCGGATGATGACGTCGGCGACGCGGTCGGTGATCGTGAGGTGGCCGTCGGCGTCCACCCGGCCCATGTCGCCGGTGCGGTACCAGCCGCCGGCGTCGAACGCGCGGGCGGTGAGCGCGGGGTCGGTGTAGCCGATGAAGCAGTCGGCGCCGCGGGTGAGGATCTCGCCGTCGTCGTCCAGCCGGAACTCCGCGCCCGGCAGCGCCCGGCCGTCGGTGCGCAGCCGCTTGCCGGGCGGGTCGCTCAGCAGGCCCGCCGTGACCGAGGGGTGCTCGGTGCTCCCGTACGACCGGTAGACCGCGATGCCCTCCCGCGTCGCACGCTCGGTGAAGGACTCCGGCACCGGCGCGCCGCCGAGCCCCATGTGCGGGATGAGGGCCAGGTGCTCGGGGGTGAAGTCGGCGTGGTCGAGCAGGCTGGTCAGGAAGTAGGGCGGGCCGCCGGCTACGCCGAGTCCGCCCTCCCTCATCATCGCCAGCACCTCGGCCGGGTCCCACACGTCGATCAGGTGCACCGGCTCGGACCGCAGCAGCGGCACCAGGAACGCGTTGATCATGCCCATGAAGTGGCCGACCGGGGTGCCGACGATCGTCGGCGGCCCGCCCCTGGGGTAGAAGCCGTCGGCCTGGCGCGCCTCCCAGGCGATCGTCTGGTGGCTGTGCACGACGCCCTTGGGGGCGAGGGTCGTCCCGGACGTGAAGCCCACGACGGCCGGCGTCTCGGGCTCGACGGGGTCCGGCTCCTCGATCGGGCGCGCCCGCGTCATCAGGTGGAACGGCGTGGCGGCCGGCGGCAGCTCCGCCTCGGGCCGGTCGCCCACCACCAGCCACAGCGGCTCCTCGTCGCGTCCGGCCAGGAGTTCCGCGTACTGCTCGAGATGGTCGGTGCGGCCGAAGCGGTCGGGGGTGACGATCACGGCGGGGCGGGTGGCGTCGAGGATGTGGCCGACCTCCCTGGGGCCGTAGAAGTGCACCACCGGGACCACGGTCGCCCCGACGTACGCGGCGGCCCAGAACGCGATGGCGGCCTCGACCCAGTTCGGCAGCTGCACGACGACGACCGAGCCCGGGCCGACGCCCCAGTCCCCCAGGGCCCGGGCGAAGCAGCGGCTGGCACGGTCCACCTCGGCGAACGTGCCGGTCCAGGGCCGGACCTTGGAGCGCACCTCGAACCGCAGGCCGGGCGCCCGGCCGAGCCCGTCGGCCACCATCGCGCCGAGCGAGTCGCCGGTCCACCACCCTTCCGCGTGGTAGCGCCGGGCCAGCTCGGCGGGGACCGTCCGCAGGCCCCAGCCGTCGAGAACAGAGCCTCTGGTCACCGCACCGCCTTCGGGGGGTCGGAACGCGGCGGAGATCCACCGGCCGCCGCCGCCTTGGTGCCATCGAAGTATATTTCGACGTCAACGTCAATACTTGAGGGCGGCGCGGCCGCGCCGTGCGCGCCCCGGCTCTACCGCCGAGCCGCCGCCCGGGCGGCGAGGAACTCCCACGTGCGCTCGGTGTCGGCCGCGCTCCGCGCCAGCACGTGCGCCGCGAAGTCGGTGACGCCGCTGCCGGCGAACGCGTCGAGGCGCCGGCCGACCTCGTCCGCCGTACCGACGATCGCGAGCTCCGCCACCCCGTCCACCCCCTCACGGCGCAGCACCTTCCGATAGGAGGGAAAGCGGTCGTTGGCGCCCAGTCTCCGGTCGATGTGCGCGCGCGTCCCCGCGACGTCGTCGGTCACGGCGACCGGCAGCGCGGCCACGACCCGGAAGGGGGACCCGGCCGGCCGCGCGCGCAGCGCGGGCCGGATCACCTCGGCGATCGTCCGCGGTCCCGCGGCCCAGGTGACCACGCCCGCGGCCACCTCCGCCGCGAGCGCGGCCATGGCCGGGTTGACGGCCCCCAGCAGGACGGGCGTCGGATCGCCGCCGACGGCGACCCCCCGGCCGTCCCGGCCCGCCATGACGGCCGTCAGCCGCTCGACGTACCAGCGCGTCGCCGCGATCGGCGGCGTCCACTCCAGCCCGAACGCGTCCCTGACCAGCGCCTCGTGCGACGGTCCCACGCCGAGCGCCAGCCGGCCCTTGAGCACTTCCTGCACGGTCGCCACCTGCTGGGCGAGCGCGAAGGGCGGCCGCAGCGGCATCGGCACGACCGCCGTCCCCAGTTCCACCTCCGGCACCTCGCGGCCGGCGACCGCGAAGGCGGTGAGCGTGTCGTGCCCGGTGAGCATCGGCGCCCAGTACCCGGCGAGGCCGAGCTCGGCGGCCTTGCGCACCTCGCCGACGACGCCCTCGATGGTCCCGCGCATGGTGAGACCCGAATGAACCGCGATGCGCATGCGTCCTCCGTCCCGCGCCCGGTCGTCGTTCAGTAGGACTTGGGAAGGCCGAGGACGTGCTCGCTGATGTAGTTCAGCACCATCTCCTGGCTGACCGGGGCGATGCGCATCAGGCGGGACTCCCGGAAGTAGCGCTCGACGTGGTACTCGCGGGCGTACCCGAACCCGCCGTGCGTCTGGACGGCCGCGTCGGCGGCGGCGAAGGCGGCGTCGGCGCACAGGTACTTCGCCGTGTTCGCCTCCTTGCCGCACGGTTCGCCGCCGTCGTAGCGGGCGGCGGCGTGCCGCGCGGCCAGTTCCGCCGCGTCCAGCCGCATCGACGCCTCGGCGAGCGGGAACGCGATCCCCTGGTTCTGGCCGATCGGGCGGCCGAACACCACCCGCTCCCCCGCGTACCGCACCGCCCGGCGCAGCGCCGCCCGCCCGATGCCCAGCGACTCGTGCGCGAGCAGGATCCGCTCGGGGTTGATGCCGTCCAGCAGGTAGGCGAACCCGCGGCCCTCCTCCCCGACCAGCGCCGAACCGGGCACGCGGAAGTCGTCCATGAACAGCTCGTACGACGACACCGCGTTGCGGCCCATCTTGGGGATCGCCCGCATCTCGACCTCGCCGCCGGTCAGGTCGACGACGAACATCGACAGGCCGTCGGTCCGCCGCCGGCCCGCGCGCGGCTCGCTCGTGCGCGCCAGCAGCACCGCCTTCTGCGACTGCGCCGCCTTGGTGATCCACACCTTCCGGCCATTGATCACGTAGTCGGAGCCGTCCCGGCGGGCGAAGGTGCGGATGCGGCTCGTGTCGGAGCCCGCGTCGGGCTCGGTGATGGCGAAGCAGACGTGCAGGTCGCCGGTCGCGGCGGCGGGCAGCAGCTCGCGGCAGAGCCGGTCGCCGCCGTGCCGCGCCACCAGGTTGAGACCGAAGATCGTCAGGTGGAACGGGCTGCACCCGTTCATGCCCGCGCCGGACGCGGCGATCTCGTACATCATCGACGCGGCCGCCGAGATGCCCATCCCCGCGCCGCCGTACTCGCGCGGGATCGCGATGCCGAGCCAGCCGGCCTCGGCGAACGCCTTGTAGAACTCCCACGGGAACCGCGCCTCCTGGTCGGCCTCCGCCCAGTAGGCGTCGTCGAACCGCCCGGCCACGTCCCGGACGGCCGCGCGCAGCTCCTCGTCGGTGAGCGTGTCGTCGGTGCCCGTTCCCCCGGGTGCGATGTCCTGGCTCATCGGAACTCCTCGATCGGTTCTTCCACCTCAGCGCACCGAGCGCCCGCCGTCGACGTACAGCACCTGGCCGGTCACGAACCCGGACTCCTCGGCGGCGAGGAACAGGGCGGCGTTCGCGATGTCGGCGGGCCTGCCGACGCGGCGCACCGGCAGCGTCGCGGCGACCTCGGCCAGCCGCTCGTCCACCGCGAGGCCGAGGCGCTCGGCGGTCGCCCGGGTCATCTCCGTGTCGACGTAGCCGGGGCCGATCGCGTTGACGGTGACGCCGAACGGGCCGAGCTCGATCGCGGTCGTCCGCGTGAAGCCCTGGATCCCCGCCTTGGCCGCGGAGTAGTTCGCCTGGCCCCGGTTTCCGAGCGCCGAGGTCGAGGAGATGTTGATCACGCGCCCGTAGCGCCGCTCGACCATGATCCGCTGCGCGGCCCGGGTCACCAGGAACACCCCGCGCATGTGGACGGCCATCACGGTGTCCCAGTCGTCCTCGGTCATCCTGAACAGCAGGTTGTCCCGCGTGACGCCGGCGTTGTTGACCGCGATGTCGAGCCCGCCGAACTCCTCGGCGAGCCGCCGCACCGCCCGGTCGACCTGCTCGGCGTCGGAGACGTCCGCCCCGAGGCCGACGGCCTGCCCGCCCGCGTCCCTGATGCCGGCCACGGTCTCCCCGGTCAGGTCCTCCTTGAGGTCGAGGACGCCGACCCGGGCGCCGGCGCGGGCGTAGGTGCGGGCGATCTCCGCTCCGATGCCGCGGGCCGCGCCCGTCACCAGCGCCACGCGGCCGTCGAGGTTCGTCATGCTCGTTTCGCTCCTGGGTTCTCGGGGTCGGAGGGGGTGCGCACGGCGCGGCCGTGCGAGATCGCGCGGACGGCGTCGCGGTGGCCGCCGGACTCCAGCAGCCGGACGTGCCACTCGGCCTCGGCGTCCGCGCAGGCGGCGAGGTCGTGGTCGTGGGCGCGGCCGACGTGCCGCCTCATGGCCCTGACGGCGTCCGGTGACAGGGCGGCCAGGCGTGCGGCCAGCTTCGCGCCGTGCTCCGCCAGCTCGTCGTCGGCGACGGCGTCGTTGACCAGGCCGAGGTCACGCGCGCGGGCGGCGGTGAGCGGCGGCGAGAGGTAGAGCAGTTCCAGGGCCCGGGACGCGCCGAGCAGCCGGGTCAGCTGCCAGGTGCAGCCGAAGTCGCCCGCCAGCCCGATCCTGCCGAACCCCGTGCGCAGCACGGCGGAGGCCGCCGCGTAGCGCAGGTCGCAGGCGAGGGCGAGGCCGAGACCGGCGCCGACCGCCGCGCCCGCGATCAGCGCGACGGACGGCTTGTCCAGCTCGCGGAGCCGGACGACCGTCGCGCGCTGGAGCGCCTTCTGGGCCGCCAGCCGCGCGGCCGGGTCGCCGGCCGGGCCGAACACGCTCTCGCCGGCGGCGAGCTTGCCGAGGTCGCCGCCCGCGCAGAAGGCGCCGCCGGCCCCGGTGATGACGACGGCCCGGACGTCGTCCGACGCGGCGGCGTAGTCCAGCATCGCCGCCAGGGCGTCGAGCATCTCCCGCGAGAAGGCGTTGCGGGCCTCCGGGCGGTTCAGCGTGAGGGTCAGCACGCCGCCGGCCCGCGCGGCGAGCAGGTGCGCGGTGCCCGTCGGCGGAGCGCCGCCCGAATGATTTGACATAGACGTCGAAATTATAATGAGCCGATCGCCGGGTCAATGCCCCGCCCTGTGCGCGTCCCGCCGGGTGGCCGACCTTGGATCGATATCGACGTCAAAGTTAGACTGATCCCGCAGCAGCCGGATCCGCGTCACGCGCGCCGCACACCGACGGAGGAGCTCCATGCCCGACAGGCCAGGCGGCCGGGACCCGGCCCCCGCTCCCCCGCCGCCGCTCGCCGGGACGGTCGTGGTGAGCTTCGAGCAGGCGGTGTCGGCGCCCTACTGCACGCGGATGCTGGCCGATCTCGGCGCCGAGGTCATCAAGGTCGAGCACCCGCGCTCGGGCGACCTCACCCGCTGGTTCGACGACGCCGCCGACGGCATGGCGACCTACTTCGTCTGGCTGAACCGCAACAAGCGGTCGCTGGCGCTGGACTGCAAGCGGCCCGAGGCCCGCGCCGTCCTCGACCGGCTGCTCGGACGCGCCGACGTCGTCGTGCAGAACCTCGCGCCGGGTTCCGCCCGCCGCCTCGGACTGGACGCGGCGACGCTGGTCGAGCGGTACCCGGCGATGGTGGCCGTCGACATCTCCGGCTACGGCACCGGCGGGCCGCTCGACCATCGCCGCGCCTACGACCTGCTCGTCCAGGCCGAGAGCGGATCGTGCGCCGCCACCGGCCGGGCGGACGCGCCCGCCAAACCCGGCATCCCCATCGCCGACATCGGGACCGCGATGCAGGCGGCGGCGGGCATCCTGGCCGCGCTGCTCGCGCGCGCCCGCACCGGCACCGGCGCCGCCCTGCAGGTGAGCATGTTCGACACGGCGGCCGACTTCCTCGGGTTCGCCCTGCTGTACGCCCGCTACACCGGCGAGGAGCGCGCTCCGATCGGCATGTCCTCCCCCATCGTCGCCCCGTACAACGCCTACCCGACCAAGGACGGGCGCACCGTCGTCCTCGGGACCACCAACGACGCGGAATGGCAGCGCCTGGCCCGCGACCTCATCGGGCGGCCGGACCTCGCGGACGACCCGTCCCTCGCCACCACCCCGCAGCGCTGCAGGCAGCGGGCCAGGCTGGACGAGGCCGTCGGCGCCTGGACGGCCGCCCTCGACCTCGCCGACATCTGCGCGCGCGCCGACGCGGCCGGGATCGGGAACGCCGAGTTCAACCGGGTCACCGAGGTCGTCGACCACCCGCAGCTCACCGAGCGCGGGCGCTGGCGGGAGGTCGGATCGCCGGCGGGGCCGCTGGCGTCGCTGCTCCCGCCCGTCATCACCCCCGCGTGGACCACGCCGCTGGAGGACGTCCCCGCCCTCGGCGAGCACACCGCCGCGATCCTCACCGACCTGGGCTTCACCCCCGAGGCGCAGGACGAACTCCGCCGAGCCGGCGCGGTGCGACCGCTCCCGGCCCACGACCAGTCAGGAGAGACATGAACGAGGCCGTGATCTGCCAGCCGGTGCGGACCCCGATAGGCCGGTTCGGCGGCGCCCTGCGGACGGTCCCCGTCCAGGACCTCGGCGTGGCGGTGGTGCGGGCGCTGGTCGAGCGCAGCGGGCTGGACGGCTCGCTCGTCGACGACGTCGTGTTCGGCCACTGCTACGGCACCGCGGAGGCGCCCGCGATCGGGCGGGTCATCGCCCTGGACGCGGGCCTGCCGACGAGCGTGCCCGGCGTGCAGATCGACCGGCGCTGCGGATCCGGCCTGCAGGCCGTCGTGTACGCGGCGGCGATGGTGCGCTCCGGCGCCGCCCGGGCGATCATCGCGGGCGGCGCCGAGAACATGTCGCAGGCCCCGCACTACTCCCTGACCGCCCGCTGGGGTTCGCGGGCCGGGGACATCACGCTGACGGACACCCTGACGCGCGGGCGGACGACCGCCGGCGGCCGGAACCACCCCGTCCCCGGCGGCATGCTGGAGACGGCCGAGAACCTGCGCCGCGAGTACAAGATCGGCCGCGCCGAGCAGGACGAGCTGGCCTACGCCTCGCACCGCAGGGCGCTCGACGCCCAGGACCGCGGCGCGTTCGCCGAGGAGATCGTCCCCGTCACGGTGCCCGGCAGGAAGGGGGACGCGGTCGTCGACACCGACGAGCACCCGCGCCGCGACATCTCCCTCGAAGGGCTGGCCGCCCTCCGCCCGGTCATGCGGAAGGACGACGCCGAGGCGACGGTCACCGCGGGCAACGCCAGCGGCCAGAACGACGGCGCCGCCGCCTGCCTGGTGACGACCCCGGAGTTCGCGGCCGAGCACGGGCTGCGGCCGCTCGCGCGCGTGGTGTCCACCGCCACGGCCGGGGTCCCGCCCCATCTCATGGGCACCGGACCGGTGCCGGCGACGCGCAGGGCCCTCGACGCCGCGGGTCTCACGCTGGCCGACATGGACCTCATCGAGCTGAACGAGGCGTTCGCGGCCCAGGCCCTGGCGGTCACGCGGGAGTGGGGCTTCGCGCCCGGCGACTTCGAGCGGCTCAACGTCAACGGCTCGGGCATCTCGCTCGGCCACCCGGTCGGCGCGACCGGCGCGCGGATCGTCGCGACGCTGCTGCACGAGATGCGGCGCCGCGACGCGCGCTACGCCCTGGAGACGCTGTGCGTCGGCGGCGGGCAGGGCATCGCCGCGGTCTTCGAGCGGGTGCGGGACTGACGGAGTGCTGCCCGGCCGGGAGCGGGAAGGTCAGGTCTTCGCGGCCTTCGCGGCCTTCCCGCTCCGGGCGCGAGGCTTGGCGTCGGCGTCCGGGCTCAGCCCCAGCGCGTTGGCCCACAGCAGCGTGAGCTGCTCGACCGCCTCGTTCATGGCGAAGCGCGCGCCGCCGATGAACATCATCTCGGCGAACTTGGCGACCATGCCGCCGAGCGCGGTGGCGGCGTACCGCTCGTCGATCCGCTTGTCGGCCAGCCCCTCGGCCTGCAGCCGCTTGATCGCCGACTCCAGCCGGGCCGCCAGGTAGTCGTCGCGCTTGGACCGCACCTTGCGGACGTCCTCGTCGTAGCGGCTGACCTCCTCGATCACCCGCATGATCGGGGCCTCCTTCCGGTACGCGGTGAGGTAGGCCCGGTTGGCCGCGCGGATGCGCTCGATGGGGCCGGCGTCGTCGGCCTGCGGGATGTCGTCCATGGACACCAGGCGGACCTCGACCTCCTCGGCGATCTCGCGGAAGAGCGATTCCTTGGAGTCGAAGTAGTGGTAGAACGACCCGTGCGAGACGCCGGCCTCGGTGGCGATGTCGGTGATCCGCGCCTGGAGGAAGCCGTCGCGCTCGAACACGGTCTTGCCCGCCTCGACCAGGCGCGCCCGCGTCCGGCGGCCCTTCGCGGAGCGAGGCTCTGGATCCATCCCGGTTCCTCCAAAACGATGAACTCGACGTCGGAAAACATCATGCCGCACCCGCGCCCCGGTCCGGCGAGACCGGGGGCGCGGGGCGGCCCGGCCGGCGCGCCGGGAGCCGCGTCACAGGGTCCGCTTCATGTCGATGTGCCGCCTCGCGAACACCAGGCGCCCCTCCTCCCACGTCATCCGGTCGCTGTAGGTGCCGGCGATCATGGAGCCGTTCTCGGCGTTGACGAACAGGAAGGGCGCCACCGAGTCGATGTCGCCGTCGGCGCGCTCCTCGACGCTCGGCACGCCCTGGAGGTGGACGCCCCGCGGCGCCCGCGCCGCGAACGCGGCGAGCTCCTGCGCGCCGCCGACCTCCCGGCCGTCGGAGAGCGCCAGCACGCCCCGGGAGCCGTAGAGCGCGCTCCACTCCTCCGCCCGCCCTCCGTCGACGTACCGCGCGTAGTCGGCCTGCAGCCTGGTCACCGCGGCCAGCACCCCGTCACCGTTCGACACGACGCATCCCTTCCCTTCCTCGCCTGAGGCTAGTTATGACTTCGACGTCGATAATGCCAAGCATTGAAGGGATCTCGGGCGTCGCCCACCATGGGCCGGCCTCGGCCTTTATTTGACGTCGACGTCAGTATAGGATGACCGGCACGCACGCCCCCGGCCGCCCGGCGCGCGGGGGAGCAAGGAGATGAGATGGCACCGGTCCCCATCGCCGACGACCTGTTCACCTGGCCCGCCGACGAGCCCCGGCTGATCGGCGGCAGGTGCGGGGAGTGCGGGACGCACGTGTTCCCGCTGCGCGCCGGCTGCGCGCGATGCGGCGCGGCCGCCGTGGAGCGCGCGCTCCTGGGCCGCTCCGGGACGCTGTGGACGTGGACGTCCCAGGGCTTCCCGCCGAAGGCGCCGTTCCGCGGCGAGTTCGCCGGCACCGACCCCTTCGAGCCCTGGCTGGTGGGAGTGGTCGAGTTGCCCGGCGAGCTTCGCGTCGAGACCCTCCTCACCGGCTGCACGCAGGACGGCCTGGAGTTCGGCATGCCGATGCGGCTGGTCACGCTGCCGTTCCGCACCGACGAGGACGGCCGGGAGATCATCACCTTCGCGTTCACTCCGGAAGGGGCCGAGCATGCCTGACGTCGCGATCATCGGGGTGGGGATCCACCGGTTCGGCCGCTTCCCCGGCAAGCCCGCGCTGGCCATGGGCGCCGAGGCGGCCCGCGACGCGCTGGCCGACGCGGGCCTGGCGTGGACGGACGTGCAGTTCGCGGTGGGCGGCAGCTACGAGGTCGACCAGCCGGACGCCGTCGTCGCCGAGCTCGGCCTGACCGGCGTGCAGTTCACCAACGTCTACAACGGCTGCGCGACCGCCGGCAGCGCGCTGGCCCTGGCCGCGCAGACGATCAGGCTGGGGCAGCACGAGATCGGCCTCGTCCTCGGCATGGACAAGCACGAGTCCGGCGCGTTCACCGCCGACCCGCGCGAGTACGGCTGCCCGTCCTGGTACGGCGAGATGGGGCTGTTCCTCACCACCAAGTTCTTCGGCATGAAGATCAACCGCTACATGCACGACCACGGGATCACGCACCGGACCCTCGCGGAGGTCGCCGCCAAGAACTACCGCAACGGCGAGCTGAACCCCAACGCGCACCGGCGCAAGCCGCTGTCCCCGGAGCAGATCCTCGGGTCGCGGATGCTGAACCACCCGCTGACCCAGTACATGTTCTGCAGTCCCAACGAGGGCGCGGCGGCGCTGGTGGTGTGCAGCGCGGACGTGGCGCACCGCTACACCGACAAGCCGGTGTACCTGCGCAGCGTCGTCACCCGCACGCGGCGGTTCGGCGCGTTCGAGGTGCACACCCCGTCCGCCTCCGTCGCCGCCGACCACGTCCCGGCGCCGACCGTGGACGCCGCGAAGGCCGCGTACGAGGCGGCCGGCATCGGCCCGGAGGACGTCCGGATCGCCCAGCTCCAGGACACCGACGCGGGCGCCGAGGTCATCCACATGGCCGAGGTCGGGCTCTGCGAGGACGGCGAGCAGAACGAGCTCGTCGCCTCCGGCGCCACCGCGCCGGGCGGCAGGCTCCCGGTCAACACCGACGGCGGGCTGATCGCCAACGGCGAGCCCGTCGGCGCCTCCGGCCTGCGGCAGGTGCGGGAACTGGTGCTGCAGATGCGCGGCCGGGCGGGCGAACGGCAGGTCGCCGGCGAGCCGCGGGTCGGCCTCGCCCAGCTCTACGGCGCGCCCGGCGTCGCGGCCGTCTCCATCCTGTCCACCTGACCCGATGCGGAGCGGCCCGGGCGTCATGTCCGCCCGGGCCGCTCCGCCGTTCGCCGCCCGGAGCGTCAGCCGGCGGCCGCCCCGAGCGTCTGGCGGGCGATGATGACCTGCTGGATCTGGCTCGTGCCCTCGTAGATGCGGAACAGCCGCGCGTCGCGGTAGAACCGCTCGACCGGGACCGACCGCATGTACCCGGCGCCGCCGTGCACCTGGACGGCGCGGTCGGCCACGCGCCCGACGGTCTCGCTGCAGAAGTACTTCGCGGCGGCCGGGGCGGTGCGGCGGTCGGAGCCGTCGGCGTAGGCGCGCGCCGCGTCCAGGACGAGGGCGCGGGCCGCCATCGTCTCGGTCACCGAGTCCGCGATCATCGCCTGCACCAGCTGGTGGGACGCGATCGGCTTCCCGCCCTGCCTGCGGTCGGACGCGAACCGGACGGACTCGTCGATCAGCCGCTGGCACATCCCCACGCACGCCGCGGCGAGCAGCAGCCGGCCCGTGGTCAGGCAGCGCATCGCGGTCAGGAATCCGGTGTGGACGCCCGCCTCGCCACCGACCACCGCGTCCGGCGGCAGGCGCACTCCGTCGAGGCCGACGTCGGCCGTCCACGCTCCGAACTGGCCCATCTTGTGGTCCCGCGGTCCCACCGTCAGCCCGGGGGCGTCGGCCGGGACGATGAAGGTGGAGATGCCCCGGGACGAGCGGGCGTCCGGGTCGGTGCGGGCGAACACCATGAACACGTCGGCGATCGGTGCGTTGGTGATGTAGCGCTTGACGCCGGTGAGCACCCACGCGTCGCCGTCGCGGACGGCGCTGGTCCGCATGTCGCCCGGGTCGGAGCCGGCGTCCGGCTCGGTGAGCGCGAAGGAGGCGACGGCCTCGCCCGAGGCGAGCCTCGGCAGCCACCGCTCCTTCTGCTCCGGGGTGCCGGCGTCCATGATCACCTGCCCGGCGATGCCCACGTTGGTGCTGAACATCGAGCGCAGGGCCGGGGTCGTGTAGCCGATCTCGATCAGCAGTCGGCACTGGTCGACGATGCCGAGGCCGAGGCCGCCGTACTCCTCCGGGATGGTGAACCCGAACAGCCCCATCCGCTTGGCGGCCTCGCGCAGGACGTCCGGCACCTCGTCCCTCTCGTCGATCTCCGCCTCGCGCGGGATCACCTCCTTGCGGATGAAGTCGCGGACGGCCTCCAGCATCGGCTCGAGGTCCTGATCGGTCATGTCGGCCACGTGTCAGCCACCTTCCGGGCACAGGTCGTGAATCGACGTCGATGTAAGTTCAGTGGAGCGGGTCAGCGGACGGTCCGGGCGCCGGCCCGCTCCTGCAGCGCGGTCTTGCGCACCTTCCCGCTCGCCGTGAGCGGCAGCTCGTCGATCAGCTCGACGAAGCGCGGCACCTTGTAGTTGGCCATCCGGTCGCGGCACCACGCGATGACCGCGCCGGCCGACGGGGCGGGCGCGCGCGGGACGACGAACGCCATGCCCACCTGGCCGAGGCGCTCGTCGGGGACGCCGATGACGGCGGCCTCGCGGACGCCGGGGTGTTCGAGCAGCATGGCCTCGATCTCGGCGGGGTAGGCGTTGAACCCGCCGACGATGAACATGTCCTTGGAGCGCCCGGCGATGCGCAGGCACCCGCGCTCGTCGAAGCGCCCCAGGTCGCCGGTGCGCAGCCAGCCGTCCGCGGAGAGCACCTCCGCGGTCGCCTCGGGGTCGTCGAGGTAGCCGGCCATGACGGTCGGCCCCCGCAGGAGGATCTCGCCGACCTCCCCCTCGGCGGCGTCCCCGCCGGCTCCGCCGGCGACGCGGATCTCGAAGCCGGGACGGGCGCGCCCGACGGTCGTGGCGATGGTCTCCGGATCGTCGCCGGGCGCCGTCGAGCTGGCCGTCCCCGCCTCGGTGAGCCCGTATCCGGCGACGACGAGCGAGAACGGCAGCTCGCCGCGGACCCGCCTGATGAGCTCGACGGGGATGTCCGCCGAGCCGGTCACGGCGACGCGCAGGCTCGACAGGTCGTACCGGTCGCGGCCCGGGTGCTCCAGGATCGCGTGGTACATCGTCGGGGCGCCGGGCAGGACGGTGGCCCGCTCCCCGGCGACGAGGCCCAGCACCGCGTCCACGTCCAGGACGGCCTGCGGGTACATCGTGGCGCCCGCCGCCAGGCAGGCCAGGATGCCGGCCTTGAACCCGAACATGTGGAAGTACGGGTTGACCATCACGTAGCGGTCGCCCTCGGTGAGCCCCGTCATCGCGACCCAGTCGGTCGCCACGGCCATCGTCCGGCCGTGGGTCATGACGACGCCCTTGGGCGCCCCGGTCGTCCCGGACGTGAACAGGATGTCGGAGGTGTCGTCGGGGCTCAGGGCGGCGCTCCGCCGGTCGACCTCGGCGAGTCCGCTCTCGGTGGCGCGCGCGAGGAAGTCCGGCCACGCCGTCCCCTCGCCGGACGGGCGGCCGCGGGCGATGACGACGGTCCGGAGGTCGGGGAGGGGCACGCCGGAGCCGGCGAGCATCTCCACGTAGTCGTTGCCGAGGAAGTCCGTCACCGTCACCAGCACCCGGGCCCTGGCGCGGCGCAGGATCCCGGCGGCCTCGCGTCCCTTGAACCTGGTGTTGATCGGGACGAGGACGGCGCCCGCCTGGTACAGGCCGAGCAGCGCGACGATCCATTCGCGGCTGTTGAACGCCCAGACGGCGACGCGGTCACCGGGCTCGACGCCGTCGGCGGCCAGCGCGGCGCCGAACCGCCGGGCCTCCTCGTGGAGCTCGGCGAAGGAGACGCGCGCGTCGCCGTCCACGACCGCGACCCGGTCGGGGAAGCGCTTCGCTGCGGACGCGGTCATCGCCGCGATGCTCGGCCAGGGCGGCCCCGGGGTGTCGGTCATGACAGGCCTCCATGATTGACATCGACGTCAGTATAGACTTTTATCGTCAGCAGAGAAGAGCCCGTCAGCATCCGCGCCGGCGATCCGCACGCGCACCCCGCGCGGACCCGGCCCGCCTCCCCCGAGGTCGCCGCACATGATCATCAAGACCGATCACCATCCGACCGACGCCTCGACCGCCACCGCCTCCCCCGCCGCTTCGACCGCCGCGTCGGCGGCGCCGCGGAGTGAGCGCTGATGGACGTCCGCCTGTCCGCCGAACAGCAGGCGCTGCGCGAGGCGGCGGCCCGGCTCGTCGGCGACCACGCCGCCGGCTCCGTCGCC
>NZ_JBEYYT010000239.1:0-14153 GCF_040645715.1 Spirillospora sp. NPDC046719
GGCGACCCCGCGCGCGGGGGTCTGTTCCTCCCCCCCCGGGCCCGCGGGCCCCCCGCCCGGGGGGGCGCCCTGCCCCCGCACCGCGGGGTGGGCGGGCAGCTCGGGGTCGAGCCGCACGCCGGCGACGTGGCCGTGCAGGAACTCGACGACGCTCGCCCGCGTCGGCATGTTCAGCGCCAGCATCGTGGCGCCGTTCGGGGCGATGCCGTCCCAGGTCTCCCAGAACGTGGTGCCGCCGTTGTCGATCACCGACATCCAGGACCGCGGCCCGGAGCGCAGCAGGAGTTCGTAGGCGAGGTCGAGGTGGCCGTTGTCGGCGAGGACGGGCAGCAGCAGATGCGTCGTCGGCAGCCCCGTGCCGGGCCGCGTGCCGGCGGCGCGGATCAGCTCCGCCAGCCGGTCCGCGGTCCGCGCCCGCAGCGCCTCGGGCACCAGGCCGTAGGCGAGCGCGCGCAGGTGCGTCGCCTGGGTGTCGCAGGCCAGCCGCCCGTCGGCGGTGATGAACTCGGCCTGCCACGCGGCGCGCACGTCATCGGCGAGGCGCCCGTACCGCTCGGCGTCCCCGGTCCGGCCGAGGACGCCCGCGATCCTGGACAGCAGCCGGGCCGACCGGTGGAAGTAGGCGGTGGCGAACGCCGCGTGGTCGCGGGACTCCATCTCCTCGACCACGGCGGCGGTGAAGGAGTCCAGGTCGGTGGCCCAGGTGGTGCGCCGCCCGCCGAGCGACGCCGGCCGCCGCGGCGACACCGGGCGCTGCGGCGGCGCGGGTTCGAGGTGCTCCCCGAAGTGGTAGCCGGTGTCCCAGAGGAACTCCTCGTGCGGTGCCGGGACGGGCCGCGCCGCGCGCCGGTCGGGATGCCTGCGGTCCCGCGCGATCCGGGCCACGCGGTCGACCCACGCGGTCATCGACGGGTACTGCCGCTCCAGCAGGCCGTCGTCGCCGTAGGCCCGCCACGTCTCCCAGGGCACCACCACGGCCGCGTCGCCGAAGCCCGCCTGGCCGTGCGGGATGGCGAACCGCGCCGTCAGGCTGCGCGGGCCGAGGGGGTCGGGCGCGTAGTTGCGCACCGTCCCGTCCGGCCACTGGTCGGCGGCGAGGTCCGCCAGCCACTTGGCGCTCAGCCCGGACACGTCGTTCAGCAGCCGGGCGCCCCGGATGTTCCACCCGAAGTCGGTCCATCCGGCGAGCTCGCGGGTGATCTCGGCCGTCGGGACGTCGCACGCCTGGTTGCGGTAGGTCCAGTAGGCGATCTCGTGGAGCCGGTCGAGCCGGTCGTCGCTGCACCGGAACCAGCCCGTGCGGGGCAGGTCGGAGCTCACCGCGACCGCCGTCGCGCCGCCGGCGGTGATCGGGCCGGGATGCCCGTCCACGCGCAGGTAGCGGAAGCCGTGCCGGGTGTGCCGCGGCTCGAAGGCCGGGCCGTCCGGACCGGCCGAGACCACCCGGTCGGTCTGGATCCCGCGCGCCGGCGTGTACCAGTGCAGGGTGGCCTGCCCGCTGGCGGTGTTGACGTCGGTGCCGTCGGGTGTGAGCGCCTCGGCGTGCGTCAGCGACAGCACCGTGCCGCGCGGTCCGAGGTCGGTGAGCCGCACCCATCCGCCGAGGTTCTGGCCGAAGTCGATGATGTGCCGGCCCCGCTCCGGCCGGGTGATGGCGACCGGGCGGAGTTCCTGGAGCCGCCGCACCGGCGGAGCGGGCGAGGAGACCAGCCGGGCCGCCGGGCGCTCGCGCACGGCGACCGGCGCCCAGCCGTCCTCGACCGGCCCGGGGGCGCTCCACCCGGCCGGCTCGTCGCGGAGGTCGGCGGCGACGCCGTCGAAGAAGTCGGCCGCCTTGACGGCCCCGACCGCCGACCGCCAGCGCGGGCCCGTCCCCGCCACCGTCGACGTCCCGTCCTCGTGGTCGGCGTGCAGCTGGACCAGCAGCGCGGTGCGGTCGCCGAACCCGTCGGGGAGGCGGTGGTAGGAGGTCCGGCCGCGGAACCAGCCGTCGCTGAGGACCGCGCCGAGCACGTTGGCGCCGGCGCGGACCGCGGCGGTCACGTCGTACGCCTGGACATGCAGGTGGTCGCGGTAGGCGGTGAAGCCGGGGGCGAGTTCGGCGTCCCCGACCCGTTCGCCGTTGAGGAACAGCTCGTACAGGCCGCGCGCCGTGGCGTACACCCGTGCCCGGACCACCGAGCGGTCGACCGTGAACTCGCCGCGCAGCAGGTAGCCGGGCCGGAAGCCCGCCGGCGGCACCTCGTCCTCCGCGGGCCCGACCCACGCGGCGGCCCAGTCGTCCGAATCGAGCAGGCCCATCTCCCAGGCGGCGGGCTCCGACCAGGCGCTGGTGCCGGCGTCGGTGCGGACCCGCACCGCGCATCGCACGGGCTCCCGCGACGCGAGCGGCGGGCCGCCGTAGGGGACGAACAGGCTGCGGTCCGACGCGACCCACCCGGTGTCCCACGGCCGGTCGCCCGCCCGGCCGCGGATCCGGTAGGCCCGCTGCGTCCGGGTCCCGGGCGGCAGCCGCCAGCTCAGCCGGGGCGCCCGCTCGGTCAGCCCCAGCGCCGCGGGCCGGTGCTCCAGCCGCAGATCGGTCGGCGCGGACACACCTCACCCCCTTTCGGACCATTTTCGATCGCCTGCGGGCACAGGAAAGCACGGAACGGGGTGGTAACAGCAATGTTCCTTCTTCCGGCGCCGTCGCCCACCGCCTACGTTTGGCGACTGGAGAAAGGCGATCCGCCTTCAACGGAATCGCGGGCGCGCACGAATGGGAATACGGCGGTACCGATCGTGAAGTTCTTCGGGGTGGCTCCCATCCGTTTCCTGGATTCCGCGGGCGCGGACGAGCCCGCCGCGACGCGCGCGAGCTTCGGCCGCACGGTCGCCACCGCCCGGTACATGGAGGAGCTCGGCTTCGACGGCTTCGGGGTGGGCGAACGCCACCACTGGCCGTTCCTCTCCAGCGCGCCGCCGGTCGTCCTCGCCCACGTGGCGGCGCTGACCAGCAGGATCCGGCTGTTCACCGGGGTGACCCTGCTGTCGATGCTCGACCCCGTGCGGGTCGCCGAGGACTACGCGACCCTGGACCAGCTGTCCGATGGGCGGCTGGAGCTGATCGTCGGAAAGGGCGCCGGGCCGGGCGGCGCGATGTTCGGCCTGGCGCCCGACGAGCAGCGCCCCGCCCTCGCGGACAACTTCCGGCTCCTGCACGAGCTGTGGACCAGGGACGAGGTCTCCTGGCCGGCGGGGCGGCGGCCGCGCCTGGACGGCGTGCGCACCCTCCCCCGGCCGCTGCGCGGGCGGCCCAGGATCTGGCACGGGAGTTCGTCGTCGGCGGAGTCGGTGGCCCTCGCCGCCGAGTACGGCGACCCCGTGGTGTTCTCCAACGCGGGCCTGTCCAGCGAGAGCGCCCGTCCCCTGGTCGAGCACTACCGCGCCGAATGGGCGCGGCGCGGCCGTCCCGCCGACCGGCTCTTCACCGGCGCGGGCACGCCGGGGTTCCTCGTGGCGAAGACCTCGCAGGCGGCGATCGCCGCGTACCGTCCGGCCTACGAGCGCCTGGTCGCGATGCAGCGCGGCATCGGCGCCCGCCCGGCGTTCCCCACCGTGGAGGAGTTCGTCGCGCGCTCGCCGGCGCTCGTCGGCAGCCCCGAGCAGATCATCGACAAGGTGCACCGCCAGCACGAGGTGTTCGGCCACTCGCTCATCGTGGTCAGCGTCGACCCCGACGGCCTGTCGGAGCACGACCACCGGACCTCCCTCGAACTGCTCGCGACCGAGGTGGCACCGGTCCTGCGCACCGCACTCCCCGATCCGCCCCCCTGACCCGCCCCTGCCGGGCGGGCATCGGTTGCCCGCACGGACGGGCGCGTGCGACGCTGAGGCGTCCGCACCGGGGAAGGGAACCGATGACAGCAGGATCTCGGCTGCCCGACGACGTCGAGCCCGACACGTGCGCCGCCTTCCGCGACGCCCTCGACCGGGTCGGCAGCAAGTGGGGAATCGCGATCATCGCGGCGGCGAGCGACGGGCCCATCCGGTTCGCCGAACTGCACCGGTCGATCCCCGGCATCAGCCGCCGCATGCTGACCCTCACGCTGCGCACGCTGGAACGCGACGGGCTCATCACCCGCACCGTCCACCCCACCGTGCCCCCGCAGGTCGAGTACACCGCCACGGCCCTCGCCGAGGAGCTCTTCGCCTCCACCCGCGCCCTCTCGGCCTGGGCCGAGAACAACCACGCGAAGATCGCCGCCGCGCGCGCCGCCTACGACGGCGGCGAGGCCGCCCGGCAGGACGAGCACGCCGAGCAGGACGAGCACGCCGAGCCCGCGGCCCGGGTCCCGACCGAGCCGCGGGCGTGACGCGCGGCGTGCCGCGGGCTACCGCCGGCTCGTGACGAAGTCCCTGATCGTGCCGATCACGTAGTCGATCATCTCGTCGGTGAGGCCGGGGAAGACCCCGATCCAGAAGGTGCGCGCGGTGATGACGTCGCTGTTGGCGAGGCTCCCCGACACCCGGTACTCCCTGCCCTGGTAGGCGGGCTGCCGGGTGAGGTTGCCGGCGAACAGCATCCGGGTGCCGATCCGCCGGTCCTCCAGGTGGGCGACGATCTCGTCCCGGTCGAACGGCGCGTCGGCGGCGACGGTGATGACGAAGCCGAACCAGCTCGGATCGCCGCCGGGCGTGGGCTCGGGCAGCAGCAGGCCGGGCAGGCCGTCCAGGCCCTCGCGGAGCCGCCGCCAGTTGCGGCGCCGGGCGGCGCCGAACTCCGGCAGCCGCTTGAGCTGCGAGAGCCCCAGCGCCGCCTGCAGGTCCGTCGTCTTCAGGTTGTAGCCCACGTGCGAGAACGTGTACTTGTGGTCGTAGCCGTACGGCAGGTCCCCGAACTGCTGGGTGTAGCGCTTGCCGCAGGTGTCGCAGGCCCCCGGCTCGCACCAGCAGTCCCGGCCCCAGTCGCGCAGCGACTCCACGATCCGCGCGAGCCTCGGCCGGTCGGTGGTGACGCAGCCTCCCTCGCCCATGGTCAGGTGATGGGCGGGGTAGAAGCTGACGGTGCTGAAGTCGCCGAACGTCCCGGTCGGCCGCCCCTGGTACTTCGCGTCGACGCCGTCGCAGTTGTCCTCGACGAAGAAGAGGCCGTGCTCGGCGGCCAGCTCGGCCACCTCGGCCGCCGGGAAGGGGTTGCCGAGCGCGTGCGCGATCATGATGCCGCGGGTCCGGGGGCCGATCGCCTCGGCGACCCGCTCGGCCGTGGTGTTGTAGGTGCCGAGCTCGACGTCGACGAAGACCGGCACCATCTGGTTCTGCAGGATCGGGTTGACCGTCGTCGGGAACCCCGCCGCGACCGTGACGATCTCGTCGCCCGGCTTCAGCCGGTCGGCGCCGATCTCCGGCTGCGTCAGCGCGGTCAGCGCCAGCAGGTTGGCCGAGGACCCCGAGTTGGTCAGGTGGACCTTGCGGCGCCGCAGGGTCCGTCCCAGCTCCCGCTCCAGCGCGAGCGCGCTCGGCCCCGCGGCGATGCGCATGGTGAGCGCGGCCTCGACCAGCGCGACGCGGTCGTCCTCGTTCAGGTCGGCGCCCGAGGGCATCACGAGCGTCTCGCCCGGGACGAAACGCCGGCTCCGTTCCCTCTCACGGTGGTATTCGCGGACCAGTTCCAGGATCAGGTCCTGGGAGTCACCCATCATCGCCTCCAGGCGGCGCCACGAAGCACGCTCCTCGCCCCCATCAAAGCGATGGACCGCGCGCCCGCGTCCCCTGTAGGCCCCCCTTATCGTCCGGATGAAACGCGACCGGTGAATTCGCCGGGGTGCCGCAATCCGGCCGTCCGTCGCCGGTCGCGGGGCGGCACCGTCAGAGGGTTTTCTCCATGCAGATCGAGAAAGTCAGCCACTCGTACGGCGGAAAGACCGGAATGCGGGTGTAGCCCTCGCGCTCGTACAGCCGGACGGCGTCCGGCTGCCGGTCCCCCGTCTGCAGGACGACGCGGGACGCTCCGAGGGACCGGGCGGCCCTCTCCGCCGCCGTCAGCAGCGCGGTGGCGGCCCCCGAACCGCGATGCGCGGGCGCGACGTACATCCGCTTCAGTTCGACGCCGTCGCCGTAGCGCCGCAACGCGACGTGGCCGATCGCGGTCCCGCCGGCGTAGGCGACGCCGACGTACACCACCTGCTCGGCCTCGACGCCGAGCGTGCCGTCCACCTTCCGCTCCGGGTCCGCCGCCGCGGCGAGGATCTCCGCGACCCGGTCGGCGTACCGGCTCTCCATCTCCGCCTGCATCGCGTCCCGCAGTTTCGCGGCGTCGGGATCGTCCCACCCGGTGGCGCGAACCTCGTAGCCCAGGTCATCCGCCATCCGCATCGGACATCCCCCAGAGGATCGAGGCTTTTCCAAGTTAATCAGTAGGAATATATGCCATCCGGGGCAGCTCGGCTGCGTGCTCGGCGGCCCACCGGCCCAGGGCGGCGAGCTGCTCGCGCAGCGACGCTCCGACCTCGGTCAGGGCGTACTCCACGCGGCCCGCCCTGCCGGGAGCCGGAGTGCGGCTCACGAGCCCCTCTTCCTCCAGCGTCCGCAGGGTGCGGGTGAGCACGCGGCGGCTGATCCCCTCGATGGCGCGGTCCAGCTCGTTGAAGCCGTGCGGCCGGTCGGCGAGCAGCCGGATGACCGCCGGGCTCCACTTGTCGCCGACGCGCCGCAGGACGCCCGTCACCGGGCACGCGCCGTACTCGGCGGCGGTGACGACGACCCCGCGCTCCACCGCTCCGGACGTCACCGGGCGAGCGGACGGCACGTCAGTGGACATGAAAGTTCCTTCTTCCGGTCCCGCCTGGGCGTCACGAAGATCAGCGTATGCGCACGTTCGACATCGGCGCGGTCTCGGTGACCCGGATCCCGCATTTCGAGAATCTGCCCCTGACCCCCGCCGAGCTGCTCCCCGGCACCGGCCCGGATCTCTGGGAGGCGAACCGCTCCTGGCTCGCTCCCGACCACTGGGACCCCGGCTCCGGCCGCGTCCGCGTCTCCGTGCACAGCTGGCTGCTGCGCAGTGCCGGGCGCACGATCCTCATCGACACCGGTCTGGCCCCCGACCCCCGCCAGGAGGGCGTGCCGGCCGGCGGCGACCTGCCGGCGGCGCTCGCCGCCGCGGGCGTGGCGCCGGGCGACGTCGACCTCGTGGTGTGCACCCATCTGCACGCCGACCACGTCGGCTGGAACACCCGCGAGGACGATGGCGAACACGTCCCGTTCTTCCCCCGGGCCCGGTACCTCTTGTCCGCCGCCGACCTCGCCTTCTTCGCCCCGGACACGCTGGTGGAGGAGCCCGGGCGCAGCGCCGCCGTCCATGCCCGGTCGGTGGAGCCGGTGCTGCGGTCGGGGCAGGCGGTCGTCTGGGAGGACCGCTTCCTCATCGACGAGAACCTGCGGCTCGACCTCGCCCCCGGGCACACGCCCGGGCACGGGGTGCTCGCCGTGGAGTCCGAGGGCGAGCGCGCGCTGTTCGTCGGCGACCTGCTCCACACGCCCGTCCAGCTTCTGGCGCCGGACGCCTCCAGCTGTTTCTGCCACGACCCGTCCGCCGCCGCCCGGACCCGCCGCCGCGTCCTCGAACGGGCCGCGGACACCGCCGCGCTGGTCGTGCCGGCCCATTTCTGCGGGCCCGGCGCCGTCGAGATCGGCCGCGACGGGACGCGGTTCACGGCCCGCCGCTGGGTCCCCTGACCATCCGGGCCCCTTCCTACGGGTTCAGCGGGGGCAGGTCCAGGTGCTCGCGCAGTGTCTCGCCCTCGTAGGCGGTGCGGTACGCGCCGCGCTCCTGCAGTTCGGGGACGAGCTTGTCGACGATGTCCTCCAGCGCGGAGGGGATCAGGTACGGCGTGATGTTGAACCCGTCGACGGCACGGGTGCGGACGTAGCGGACCCACTCGTCGGCGACCTGGGACGGTGTGCCGACGAAGGCGGGGTGTCCGGGCGCGACCTCCCGCGCCAGCTCCAGCATCGACAGGCCGCGCTGCTCGCTCTGCTCGCGCCACCGGGCGATCAGCGCGTGCTTGCCGGTGCGCCGCTCGATGGGGATGGTGCCGCGCGACGGGTCGAGCTCGCCCTCGACGGGGTCGATGTCGGGAAGCGGCCCGTGCGGGTCGTACCCGGACAGGTCCGTCCCCCAGTACTGCTCGAAGAACGTGATCGCGCGCGGTGCGGACATCTGCTCCTCGCGCACCCAGCGGGCGCGCTCGCGGGCCTCGTCGGGTGTGTCGCCGAGGACGACGGAGGCGCCGGGAAGGATCCGCAGCGAGTCGGCCGAGCGCCCGTACCTGGCGAGCCGCGCGCGCAGGTCCGCCGCGTAGGCGACGGCCTTGTCGTACGGGGTGTTCGCCGAGAACACCACGTCGGCGCGGGACGCGGCGAGCTCCCGGCCGCCGGTGGAGTCGCCTGCCTGGAAGAGGACCGGCCGGCCCTGCCGGCTCGCGGGGACCGTGGCGACGGCGCGGAGGTCGACCAGGTCGGTGCTGCGGGCGACCTCGCCGATGGAGCCGGGCCGGGCCCAGCTCTTCGCCTCCCCGGTGGCGGCGACGGCGTCCGGCTCCCAGGCGTTCCACAGCGCGGTGACGGCGTCGACGAACTGGCCGGCCCTGTCGTAGCGGCGCTCATGCTCCAGCCAGCCGCCGTGGCGGAAGTTCGCGCCGGTCCACGCGTTGTCGGTGGTGACGATGTTCCAGCCGGCGCGGCCGTCGGACAGCAGGTCCAGGCTGGCGAGCCGGCGGGCCAGGTCGGCCGGGAAGTTGTAGGTGGCGTTCTGGGTGGCGACCAGCCCGATCCGCTCGGTGACCGCGGCGAGGGCGGACAGCTGCGTGATCGCGTCGGGACGGCCGGCCACGTCCTGGTCGTGGACGCGGCCCCGGTTCTCCCGGACCCGCAGCCCCTCCCCGAGGAAGAACGCGTCGAACAGCCCGCGCTCCAGCAGGCGGGCGACCTCGACGAACGTCTCGATCGCGACATGGTCGGCGGCGGCCGGATCGTTCCACACGAGTTGCGGGCCGACGCCGGTGTAGAAGACGCCGAGGTGGACCCGGGCGTGCGGATCGTAGGGGGCGCCCGTGGCGGCTTCGGTCATGGTCGAGTTCCCCTCAGGAGGCGGCGGTGAACCTGTTCGCGGGGCGGGGCAGTCCGAGGGCGTCCCGCAGCGTCGCGCCCGTCGCGGGCGGGCGGTGCAGGCCGGCCGCCGCGAGGGCGGGCAGCACGTGCTCGGCGAGCAGGGGCAGGTCGGCGGCGAGGACGGCCGGATGCAGCCGCACCCCGTCGACGGTCCCGGCGAGGGACCGCAGCAGGCGGGCGAACCCGCCGGCGGACCCCACGTACCGGAACCGGCCGGTGTCCGGCCAGGCGGCGGACTCCTCCAGCCGGGCGGCGCGTGCGGCGGCGGAGGCGTCGGTCCCGCCCAGGACGACCTCGATCTCGGCGAACGCCAGCGGGGCGCCGGCCTCCCGCGCCTCCGCCGCGCGTTCAGCGAGGGCGGCGGTGTCGTGCCCGCCGACGAGGGCGATGTCGGCGCGGGCGCCGAGGCCGAGGGCGGCCGGGGCGAGGACGACGACCTGGCCCTGCGGCGGCCGGGGCGTGATCAGCGGGCCCTTGACCGTGAACCGGGCCCCTGCGAAGTCGATGTGGTGGACCCGGTCGGCGTCCAGGAACCGGCCGGTGGCGGCGTCCTTGATGACGGCGCCGTCCTCCCAGGAGTCCCAGAGGAGCCGGGCGGCGTCGACGACGTCGCGCACCTCCCGCCGCAGTTCCTCCGGGGCGAGCGGGGCCGCGCCGATCGTCGCGAGCGACTGCAGGTCGTTCGCGGCGCCGACCAGCCACGCCGCCCGGCCGCGGCCGGCGTGGTCGAGGCTCGCGAGCTGGGTGGCGAGATGGAACGGCTCGGTGGTCGTCACGTGCAGGGCCGGCGCGAGGCCGATCCGCTCGGTGATCGTCGCGGCGAACGCCGCCCGGGTGCCGGCCTCCAGCCGCCCGGCGGCGTTGACGCTCGCGTGCGGCGGGACGGGCGCGTCGTCGAACGTGGCCAGCGTGAAGCCGGCGGCCTCGGCGGCGGCCACGCCGTCGCGCAGCGCTCCCGCGGTGAGGACCGCGCCGGGTGGTCGCCCGGAGTAGCGCCATGCGGCCGGATGGGCGCCGTCGCCGTCGAGTTCGATGGCCGTCGGCAGGCGGGGTTCACTCATGCGGCACCCTCCGGTTCGCGGTCGGGAGCCGTCCTCCGCCGGGCGGCCCGAACCTCTGCGGGGAACAGTAGGCACGGCTCGCTGTTACCGTCAATACCTACCGTTAAAGTAGGAAATCGCCACGGCCCGGCATGGACACCCCGCCCCCTCCCCCGACGGCACCCCTCCCGGAGGGTGCGGGCGATGGCCGCCTCGGCTAATTCCATGTATAACCGACCTAGTTAATAGGAAAGGATGACGATGACGAGTCCGACCACGACAGCGCCTCCGGCGCTCTCCGACGCCGCGGCGGTCGAGGCGGCGCGCGCCTATGCCGCCCGGATCGCGCCCGGAGCGATCGAGCGGGACCGCGAGGCCCGGCACCCGGCCGCCGAGCTGGACGAGCTCGCCGCCACCGGGCTGCTGGCCGTCTCGGTCCCGCGCGAGCACGGCGGCGGCGGGGTCGCCGCGAGCACCGTCGCCGAGGTGTTCCGGATCATCGCCGCGGCCGACCCGTCGGTGGCGCAGCTGGTGCTCGCGCACTTCGTGCTGACCGCCCTGCTCGGGCAGGCCGGCACCGAGGCGCAGAAGGAGTTCTTCTACGGGCGGATCACCGCGGGCGCGCGGATCGGCAACGCGACCGCCGAGCGCGGCACCAAGCACGTCTTCGACCGGCTGACCGCGGTGACGCCCGACCCGGCGGGCGGGTACCGGCTCGACGGCCGCAAGTACTACACCACCGGCGCGCTCGGCGCGCAGTGGATCGGCGTGGCCGCCTCCCTGGAGGGCGACCAGAACCTTCCGGTCACCGCGTTCGTGCCGGGCGACGCCGAGGGCGTGGAGTTCGCCGACGACTGGACGGCGTTCGGGCAGCGGGCGACGGCCAGCGGATCGATCGTGTTCACCGGCGTCCACGTCCCGGCCGAGCGGGTCCTGCACCTCGGGCCGGTGCCCGCCGACCCGCCGCCGCTGATCCTCGGCGCCTACGACCAGCTCCTGCACCTGGCCATCGACGTCGGCATCGCCCGCGCGGCGCTGGAGGAGGGCGCCGCCTTCGTCCGGGACCGCTCGCGCCCCTGGTTCGAGTCCGGCGTGGAGCGGGTGTCGGACGAGCCGCACGCCGTCCTGCGCTTCGGCCGGCTCACCACGCTGCTGCACGCGCTGGAGGCGCTGTTCGAGCGCGGCGGCCGCGCCGTCGACGCTGCCCTGGCCGCCCCCGCGCTGACGGACGAGAACACCGCCGCCGCGTCGCTGGCGGTCGCCGAGGCCAAGGCGTACGCGCAGGAGGTCGCCGTCCAGATCGCCTCCGACGTCCTGGAACTCGCCGGGACCAGCGCCGCCGACGCGAGCCACGGCCTGGACCGCCATTGGCGCAACGTCCGCACCCACTCGCTGCACGACCCCGCCCGCTGGAAGTACGTCCACATCGGCAACCACACCCTGAACGGGACGAACCCGCCGCGCTACCCGCTCATCTAGGGCTGGGGGACGGGGGCCGGGAACACGCCGGGGCCGTCGGGCAGCAGGTCCGCGGCCTCCGGCAGTCCCAGCCGGGCGCGCAGCGGGCCCGCGGGGAGACGCTCGCCGGCGTGCAGCCGGCCGGCGAGTTCGATGGCCTCGCTCGGGTCGGAGCCGGTGGGACGCAGCACGATGCCGTCCGCCTCGGACGCGGCGGCGATCGAGGCGCGCAGGGCGGCGACCGTCGTGCCCGGCGGGACGTCGACCACCGTGAACAGCAGGGGATGGCGGCCCGGATCGGCGAAGTACCGGCCGGACGCCGCGTCGACCGCGGACCGCGCGCCGGACACGAGCCCCTGCGGGACGATCACGATGTCCGCCACGTCGGCGGCGGCCTCGAGTTCGTCCGCCCGGTTCGCCCACCAGCCGACGACGGACGCGCCGTCGCGGGGCGCGGGGAGCGTCAGCGGGCCCGCGACCGAGTAGACGCCCTGGTGGTCGGCGCGGCGGATCCGGTCGCCGCGGGCGAAGATCCGCTGCTCGCGGTCGGCGACGATGGCGTCGTACGGCCAGGTCTGCTCGAGTTCGCGCGTCGCCGACGCCAGGTCGTGCGCCTCCTCGGCACCGGCGCGCCGGGTGAGCTCGGGGCCCTCGCCGCGGGCCCGGCCGGCGGCGGCGAGCGGATCGGCGACGCCCAGGACGAGCCCGGCCCGGCCGCGCGTCAGGTGGCCGAGGGAGGCGACCCGCCGCGCGAGGTTGTACGGGTGGTCCCGCACCGGCGACGACGCGAAGAGGAACGCGGCGGTGGTGGTGCGGGCAGCGAGGACGGTCGCGAGCATGCTCGGGTCCACGGTGCGGTCGGCGCCGGCCTCGGCGGGCGCGACGCGGTCGGCGCCGACGACGGTGAAGGCCAGCGGCGCGCGGTCGAGCAGCGAGGCGAGCGCGTCCTCCGCCTGCACGGCGAGCGCCTGATCGCCGGTCAGCGCCAGCGCGAGACGCGGCCGTGCGCCCTCGAGATCCGGCATGAGAACTCCTAATTTCCTATATTGTCGGTAGAGTTAGTTGAGTTTATGGCATCGAGGAGAGCGTCCATGTCCCGACCCCGCACCGGCCATGTCCTGCTCGGCGTCAACGTCCTGGTCCTCGGCTACCTGCCCGCCGCGTGGCAGTCGCCCCGGCTGGGGCCGGACGCCTTCGTCGATCCCGAGTACTGGCGCACGATCGGGCGCCTCGCCGAACGCGGGACGCTCGACGCCGTGTTCCTCGCCGACGGCCCCGCGCTCGGCGACCCCTCCCACGACGCCAACGCGGGCCGGCTGGAGCCCACGGTCACCTGGGCGCACGTCGCGGCCGCCACACGCCGCGTCGGCCTGGTCGTCACCGCGTCCACCACCTTCAACGACCCGTTCGAGCTGGCCGAGCGGCTGCTGTCCCTCGACCTGCTCTCCGGCGGGCGCGCCGGCTGGAACATCGTGACGACCCGCGGCGCCGCGGCCGCCCGCAACTTCGGCCTGCCCGACGTGCCCGGACGCGACGACCGCTACGACCGCGCCGAGGAGTTCGTCGAGGCCGTGCTCGCGCTGTGGGAGTCCGCGCGCACCGGGGAGCCGGTCGACCACCACGGCCGCTTCCTCGACCTGGCCGGACGCCTGCGGGTGCCGCCGTCGCCGCAGGGCCGCCCCGTGCTGCTGCAGGCCGGCGGCTCCCCGAAGGGCCGCCGGCTCGCCGGCCGGTTCGCCGAGGGCGTCTTCGCCGCCGAGCTGACCAAGGAGGGCGCGATCGAGCACTACCGCCAGGTCAAGCGGAACGCCGTCGCGTTCGGCCGGCGCCCCGACGACGTCAGGATCCTGCCGGGGCTGCTGCTCAGCCTCGGCAGCACCGAGGAGGAGGCCCGGCGCCGCAGCGACGAGCTGCACGACCTCGGGCCGGCGTCCTACTCGGCGCAGTGGCTGTCCCAGGCGATCGGGTTCGACGCGTCCACCCTGCCGCTGGACGAGCCGTTCCCCGAGGAGGTCCTCGCGGCGCCCGCCGACCCGCAGACCTTCACCGGCAGCCTGGGGTTCCGCGAGTCGATCGTCGAGCAGATCCGCCGGACGAACCCGACGGTCCGCGAGTACCTGCGGCAGACCCGGTACACCGGGTCGGGCCACGCGGGCTTCGTCGGGACGCCCGAGCAGCTCGCCGACCACATCGAGGACTGGTTCCGCTCCGGCGCGATCGACGGCTTCAACCTCCAGCCCGACCGCCTCATCGACGGGCTGGAGGTCATCGTCGACGAGGTGGTGCCGCTGCTGCGCGCGCGGGGCCTCTACCGGCACGAGTACGAGACCCGCACGCTGCGGGAGCACTTCGGGGCCGCCTCCCCCACGCCCGGACCGTCCGCGGTCGCCCTCCCCGCCTGAGCGGGCCGGCGGCGGGGGGGCGGGCCGGCGGGGCCCCGGGGGGCGGGGGGGCCCGGCGGGGGGGGGGGGGGGGCGCCCCCGGGGGGGGGGGCAGGCGGAGCCT
>NZ_JBEYYT010000240.1:0-14147 GCF_040645715.1 Spirillospora sp. NPDC046719
CGCGGCGAGGTCGCGGACGAAGTCCGCCTCCTCGCCGCGCGCCACCGTCTCCTCGACCAGCCCCCGGCAGATCTCCCTGATGTGGTCGGCCAGCGCGCCGATCGCGCGCGGCGTGAACCCCCTGTTGACGATGCCGCGCTTGCGCGTGTGCTCCGGCGGGTCCTGGTTCAGCATCATCAGCCGCTGCAGGGCCAGGTGCTCCTCCGCCGGCTCGTCGAACAGCGCGAGCCGCTCGTAGGAGGAGAAGATCTCCGGATGCCGGGACACGTGCACCACGTCGGCGTGCCGGGTGACCGCCCAGAAGGGCGGGTAGTCCCGGTCCGGGTCGCCGTGGTGCCAATGCACCGGATCGTGCTCGCGCAGCCATGCCAGCTGCTCGTGGGGGGCGCCGCCGCGCTCGTACGCGTCGAGGGCGACCAGGTCGATCTCGGGGGTGGTGGTCATCGCGCCAGGACCTCTCTGTCCGGTGGGACCTCGATCATCAACCTCGGCGGGGGGACGGGGTGAAGCGCACGGGCAGTTCCTTGAGCCCGTTGACGAAGTTGGAGCGCAGCCGGCGGCCCTCGCCGGCCGGCGCGATGTCGGGCATCCGGTCCAGGATCGTCTCGAAGATCATCTTCAGGTTCATCCGGGCCAGGTGGGTGCCCAGGCAGAAGTGCGGGCCGCCGCCGCCGAACCCGATGTGCGGGTTCGGGTCGCGGCCCACGTCGAAGCCGAAGGGGTTCTCGAACACCCGCTCGTCCCGGTTCGCCGAGCTGTAGAACAGCACGACCTTGTCGCCCTTGCGGATCAGCTTGCCGCCCATCTCGACGTCTTCCATCGCCGTCCGGCGGAACTGGTTGATCGGGCTGACCCAGCGGACGATCTCCTCGACCGCCGTCGGCAGCAGGCTCCGGTCCGCCTTCAGCCGCTCCCACTGGTCGGGGCGCTCGAAGAACGCCTGCATGCCGCCCGCCGTCGCGGTCCGGGTCGTCTCGTTCCCGGCGATCGACAGCATGATCACGAAGAGCTGGAACTCCTCGTCGGTGATCCGGTTGCCGTCCGCGTCCGGGGTGAGCAGCTTGGTCACGATGTCGTCGCGCGGCGTCGAGGCGCGCGCGGCGGCCAGCTCGCCCGCCCAGCCGGCGAACTCGGCGGCGCACAGCTGCGACTCGGTGCGGTCCCCGATGTACTCGGGGTCGTTGAAGGCCACCAGCTTGTTGGACCAGGCGAAGATCTTCTCCCGGTCCTCCAGCGGCGCGCCGAGCAGCTCGCAGATCGTGTAGAGCGGCAGCGGCGCCGCGAAGTGCTCGACGAAGTCGCACTCGCCGAGCTCGGCCGCCTCGTCGATCAGCCGGTTGCAGATCTCCCGGATGTGGTCCTGCAGCTTGCCGATCATCCGCGGCGTGAAGCCCTTGTTGACCATGCTGCGCAGCCGGGTGTGGTCCGGCGGGTCCTGGAACAGCATCATCTGCCCGTACAGCGCGATGTCCTCGTCGCTGAACTCCTCGAACATCGCCGACCGCTCGTGCGAGGAGTACAGGTCGGGGCGCCGCGAGGCGCGCACCACGTCCTCGTGGCGGGTCACCGCCCAGAAGCCGTCGACCCCGTCGTTGGGGTCGGCGTGCCAGTGCACGGGGTCGTTGTCGCGCAGCCACGCGAACTGGCGGTGCGGGATGCCGCCCCGCTCGTAGACGCCGGGATCGATGATGTCGATCTCGGGGGCGACGAAGGCCGGGGTGGGAGCGGTACGGGTCTCAGTGGCCATGGGTTTCCTTCGAGCCGGTGCGGGCTGGTCACTTCGAGGACGGGACGGTGGCTCCGTGTCGCGCCGCGCGGGGCCGGTCACCGGCGTCGGACGCCGGTCGGATGATCTTGTGATCGAACGCTTGCTTGGCATCCGGATATAGAACACGTTCTAACATGAGACTCCAGTCTCATCAAGGGTCCAGACGGTGGAGTGACCCGAATCGCATCGACCTGTCACGTTGCGGCGAGGTCCGCGCGCCGGACGTTTACCTACATGGGGCGGTGTAGTGCCGCTTGGTCGGGAATGTCACTTCTTGTACGCACGCCCGTTTCCGGGGATGGGAGGTCCCGCGATGTTTCTCGCACTGGTGGTCGGCGGGATCCTGGTGTACGCCGCCGTCGACGTCGTGAAGACGGCGCTCCGCAGACGCAGAGCGCGGCGCGCGGCGCTGCCGCGGCCCCAGCTGTGGACGGAGCCGGAGTCGCTCACCGCGGCGGAGCTCGAACGCCTCGCGGGCGCCGAGCCCGAGTCGCTGATGTGGACCGAGGACGATCAGCGCTGGCTGGAGAGCCGCCGCATCAGCCTGCGCTCCTGACGATCGGACGTATTCGTCAGCGGAGGACGTAGCGGAGGGGGTCGTCGGTGCCCTCGCGGCGGACGACGCCGCGGTTCTCCAGGGTGCGCAGATGCGCGGCCGCCTCGCCGGCGGCCATGCGGCGGGCGCCGAGGGGCATCTGCTCCCACGGGTGCCGCCAGGTCAGCCCGGCGGTCACGTCCCACAGCGTGACGGGGCGCGACGACAGCAGCGCCGTCACCTCCGCCAGGCGCTCCTCGTGGTGGCCGATGATCTCCTGGGCGCGCCCCGACAGGCCCGTGAACCGGTACTGGTGCGCGGGCAGCACCTCGTCCGCGGACATCGCGGAGATCTTGTCCAGCGAGCCGAGGAAGTCCGACAGCGGGTCGACGTCCGGGGTGTCGTAGGGGTAGAGCCCGATGTGCGGGGTGATGCGCGGCAGGACGTGGTCGCCGGTGAACATCCGGTCGCCGTCCTCCAGGTGCAGGCAGATGTGGCCGGGGGAGTGCCCGGGCGTCCAGATGACGCGCAGCCTGCGGCCCGGCAGGTCGACCAGCTCGCCGTCGTCCAGCGCGCGGTCCGGGATCGCCGGCGGGTCCACCCGCGGCTGGTCCATCCCGGCGGCGAGCTCGGACTCGCCGGCTCCGGCGCGGCGCATCGAGGTCAGCTCGAACGAGCGGCGCTCCTCGTGCCCGAGGCTCGTGTGGAACAGCCGGACGATCTCGGTGTCCGCGCGGTGCATCGCGATCCACCCGCCGGACGCCTCGCGGACCCGCCCGGCGAGCCCCGCGTGGTCGGGGTGGAAGTGCGTGACGACGACCCCGCGCACGTCGGCGACGTCGATCCCGAAGGTGCCGAGCCCGTCGCGCAGGGCGGTCCAGGCGTCCTCGTGCTCCCAGCCCGCGTCGATGAGGACGGGGCCCTGCGGGCTCTCCACCGCGTACACGAGCGTGTAGGCCAGCGGGTTGCCCGGAATGGGGACGGGAACGCTCCAAAGCCCCCCGCCGAGATCCTCGGGTACCGGCTCCACGGGACCGCCTTTCGCGCCCAATCCGGTCGGGCGAGTCGGTTGTGGGGACCCTAGCGGAACGCGGAACGGCGCTCCGCCTCCGGGGTCCCCACACGTCGGAGGTACTGCGCGACGGGGATTCCGCGCGGCGGGGGTGCTGCGCGGCTTGGGTGCCGCGCGTCGGAGGCGCTGCCGGTCAGACCCGCTCGATGATGCTGGCCGTCGACAGCGCGCCGCCGCAGCACATGGTGATCAGCGCCGTCTGGGCGTCGCGGCGCTCCAGCTCGTGCAGCGCCGTGGTGATCAGCCGGGCGCCCGTCGCGCCGACCGGGTGGCCGATCGCGATCGCGCCGCCGTTGACGTTCACGGTGTCCATGTCCGGCTTGTGCACCGACGCCCAGGACATCGCGACCGACGCGAACGCCTCGTTGACCTCGCTGATGTCGATGTCGCCCATCGTCATCCCCGCCCGCGCGAGGACGCGCTCGGTCGACTGGACCGGCCCGTCCAGGTGGTAGTACGGCTCGCCGCCGACCAGCGCCTGCGCCCGGATCCGGGCACGCGGCCGCAGCCCCAGCTCGAACGCCTTCTCCTCGGACATGACGACCACCGCGGCGGCGCCGTCGGAGATCTGCGACGAGGTGCCGGCGGTGTGCAGCGCGCCCTCGCCGAGGACGGGCTTGAGCTTGCCGAGCCCCTCCTTCGTCGTCTCGCGCAGGCCCTGGTCCCGGGTGACGGTCCGGGTCTCCCCGGTCGGGTTGCCCTCGGCGTCCAGCACGGGCGCCTCGATCGGGACGATCTCCCGCTCGAACCGGCCGTCCGCCCACGCCTTCGCGGCCAGCTGCTGGGACCGCGCGCCGAACGCGTCGAGGTCGTCGCGGGTGAGGCCGCGCCGCTGCGCGATCCGCTCGGCCGCCTCGAACTGGTTCGGCATGTCCAGCGACCAGTCGTCCGGGCGCGGGTTGTGGGGCAGCACGTTGGTGCCGAGCGGCGCGCGGCTCATCACCTCGACGCCGCAGCCGATCGCGACGTCGACGACGCCCGCGGCGACCTGCGAGGCGGCCAGGTGGACGGCCTGCTGCGCCGACCCGCACTGCGCGTCGATCGTGGTGACCCCGGTCTGCCAGGGCAGGCCCGCGTACAGCCAGGCGTAGCGGCCGATGTGCGAGCCCTGCTCGCCGGCCTGCGTCACGCAGCCCGCGAAGACCTGCTCCACCTCGGCGGCGTCGATGCCGGCGCGCTCGACGGCGGCGATCAGCGTGTGGGAGAGGACGGCCATCGGCTTCAGTCCCGCCAGCCAGCCGTTGCGCTTCCCGAGCGGCGTGCGCACCGCCTCGACGATCACCGGGGTACCCATGCGGTCTCCTTCTAGAACGGGATTCGCCTCCGACTGTAACGAGTTCTACTTTCCGTCGGAAGCCCCGTCCCGCCCATCGGGATCAGGGGCGGTAGCGCACCGGCAGCTCCTTGACGCCGTTCAGCCAGGCGGAGCGCAGGCGGCGGGGCTCGCCGGTCCGGGCGATGTCCGGCATGTGGTCGGCGATCGCGTCGAACATCAGGCCGATCTCCAGCCGGGCCAGGTTCGCGCCGATGCAGTAGTGGGCGCCGGTGCCGCCGAAGCCGAGGTGCGGGTTGGGGGAGCGGGTGATGTCGAACGTCCCCGGGTCGTCGAACACCTCCTCGTCGAAGTTCGCGGACGAGTAGTACATCGCCACCCGGTCGCCCGCCCTGATCTCGACGCCGCCGAGCTCGGTGTCGCGGACGGCGGTGCGCTGGAACGCGGTCACCGGCGTCGCCCACCGGACGATCTCGTCCGCGGCGGTCTCCGGGCGCTCGGCCTTGAACAGCTCCCACTGCCCGGGGTGGTCGAGGAAGGCGATCATGCCGTGGGTGATCGCGTTGCGGGTGGTCTCGTTGCCGGCCACCGAGAGCAGGATCATGAAGTAGCCGAACTCGTCGTCGGTGAGGCCGCGGCCGTCCACGTCGGCCTGCACGAGCTTGGTGACGATGTCGTGCGCGGGGCAGCCGCGGCGCTGCTCGGCGAGGTTCATCGAGTAGCCGATGATCTCCGCGGCGGCGCAGGCCGGGTCGGCGTCGTACTCGGGGTCGTCATAGGCGAGCATCTGGTTGGACCAGTCGAACAGCCTGCGGCGGTCCTCCTGCGGGACGCCCATCAGCTCGGCGATCGCCTGCAGCGGCAGCTCGGCGGCGACCTCGGTGACGAAGTCGCCCTCGCCGCCCTTGCGCAGGGCGTCGGCGACGATCCGCTCCGCGCGCTCCCGCAGCGCGTCGTGCAGGCCCTTGACCACGCGGGGCGTGAAACCGCGGGAGACGATCTGGCGCAGCTTGGCGTGCTGCGGCGCGTCCATGTGCAGCAGTAGGTTCTCGCGCTGGAGGTCCAGCTCGTCGCGCCCGAAGGTCTCGTTGAACCGGATGACCGCGCCGTTGGCGTTGGCGGAGAACAGTTCGGCGTCGCGCGAGATCTCCTTGACGTGGGCGTGCTTGCTGATCACCCAGAAGCCGTCGTCGTCGAAGCCGGTGCGGCCGCGCGGCTGGGCGTTCCACCACGGGCGGGCCGTGCGGCGCAGCGCGGCGAACTCGGCGAGCGGCACCCGCTCGGCCATCAGGTCCGGGCAGCAGAAGTCGAACCCGGCGGGGACGGCGGTCTCCGGTGCGGTGGCGGTCATGCGCGGTTCCTCCCGATACACGGCGCGAGAACGTCCGGTTCGGCTCACCGTAGAACCCGTTTCAACGGCCCGGCAAGAGCAAATGAGACTCAAGTCTAAACAAGTGTCTCGCTCAAGCGATTGCTCGCTGATGCGGAGTCGACCTCCCCTTTCAGCAGGCGAAATCCAGCGGCGCTTCTGTTGCCATGACCCCGTGCCGGAACTCAAGATCTTGCCGCGGTGATCTTCCTCACCGCGACCCGGCCTTGAATTGAGAACGTGTTCTAGTTCGACGCTCCGGACCGGGGCGTTCGGGTGCCGCGACCGTCCATTAGCCTGGGGCGTGCACTCCCCCCGCGCCGGAGACGTCCATGCCCGCTGAATTCGACGAGCCCGTGTTCGACGAGGAGTTCGTCAGGAACGCCGCGTTCACCGAACCCTCCGCACGCGAGCGCGCTCAGCCGCCCCGCCGCACACGGCGGTGGCGCCCCACCGGGCGCCCCGCCGGACGCCTGCGCGGCCGCCTCGGCGTCCGGGCCTGGCGGGCCCGGCGGCGGTACCGCGGCGAGCCGAGCCACCGCCGGGCGGTCATCCAGGTGATCGGCGGCGTGCTCGTCCTGGTGGCCATCTCGATCGCGCTGTGGTGGTGGCAGTCGGGCTCGCGCCGGAGCGACGACGGGAACCCGGTCGGCCCGGCGGCGACCATCATCGTCTCCCCGCTGCCCTCGGCCCCGCCCGCCGTGACGGAGATACCGCGCGCCGCGGCGCCCGCCGTGCCGAGCATGCCGGACGTGCCCGCCGGCTGACGCCCCGCCCCGTCCTCGACGTCCCGCCTGTACCCGGCGTCCTGCCTCGTACCTGACGTCTCGCCCTGTATTTGAGGCCGTGCCTCCGTGGCCGGAACCGGCTGGTCCGGCAAAGTACTCATTCGGGATGAGTGCGGCTACTCACCGCGAATCAGGCTAGAACGCCTGGTCGGTCTTCCGTAGGGTCTCCCTGTCCGGACGCGGCCGGGGCCCGCGAACCTGGCTTTCCCACACAGGACGAGGACCGGGGGACCAGCCCATGAGAGCCCGCATCACCGCCGTCGCCGCGCACCTGCCGCCGCGCGTGGTCACCAGCGCCGAGGTCGAGGCCCGCGTCGCCGCCGAGAGCCCCGGCTACCGGCCGCACCCCACGATCGTCGAGCGGATGACCGGGATCCGGGCCCGGCACGTCATGGCCGACGGCGAGCAGGCGTCCGACCTGGCCGTCGCCGCCGCCCGCCGGGCGCTCGACCGGCGCGGCCTCGGCGCCGGCGCCCTCGACCTGCTCATCTTCGGCTCCGCGTCGCAGGACCTGATCGAACCCGCCACCGCGCACATCGCCGCCGCCAAGCTCGGCGCGTCCTGCCCGGTGTTCGACGTCAAGAACGCCTGCAACAGCTTCCTCAACGCCCTCCAGACGGCGGACGCCCTGATCCGCACCGGCCAGCACGAGCGGGTCCTGGTCTGCACCGGCGAGAGCCCGTCTCGCGCGATCCGCTGGACGGTGCGCGACCGCGCCCAGTTCGCGGACGCGTTCGCGGGCTACACCCTCTCCGACGGCGGCGCCGCGATGCTCGTCGAGGCCGCGCCCGACGGCGGCATCTTCTACCGCGACTTCGCCGCCGTCTCCAGCGCCTGGGGGATCGGCACCCTCCCCGCCGGCGGGTCGATGCACCCGCGCGACCCCGAGTACGCCTACTTCAGCGGCGACGGGCGGCGGCTCAAGGAGGCGTTCCTCGCGGCCGGTCCGGAGATCTTCGCCAACGCCCTCACCAAGACCGGCCTGACCTGGGACGACTTCGCGGTCGTGGCCGTCCACCAGGTGACCCTGCCGTACCTGGAGGTGCTGCGGGCGACGCTCGGCGTCCCGCCCGACCGGCTCGTCGTCACGCTGCCCGAGCACGGCAACGTCGCGTCCGCGAGCCTGCCGCTCCAGCTCGACACCGCGATCGCGGAGGGACGCTGCCGTCCCGGCGACCGCGTCGCCCTCATCGGCCTCGCCGGCGGCGTCAGCCTCGGCGTCATGTTCGCGGAGCTGTGACCGGCATGCCTCCGACCACACCCTCGACCACGCCGCCGACCGCACCGGCCGCCGAGCCGGCCGCCGAGCCGGCCGCCGAGCCGGGCGTCATGAACCTGTGGGTCGTCGTCCCCGCGTTCGACGAGGAGCGCTCGATCGGCGCGACCCTGCACCGGCTCGCCGCGCAGACCGACCCCGGCTTCACGCTCGCCGTCGTCGACAACGGCAGCCGCGACGGGACCGCCGCCGCCGTCCGGGCGTTCGCCGATGAGCATCCGGCGATGGACGTCCGGATCGTCCCGGAACCGCAGAAGGGGACGGGTGCCGCCGCCGACACCGGCTTCCGGCACGCCATCACCGCCGGGGCCACGCACATCGCCCGCACCGACGCCGACTGCCTGCCCGCCCCCGGCTGGATCGCCGCGGTGAAGCGGGCGTTCGCGGACGGGCTCGAGATGGTGTCCGGCCCGCTGCGCCCCCGCACCGACGAGTTCCCGCTGAAGCTCTGGGAGCGCCGCCTGCTTCCCGCCGTCATCGGGATCGCGGCGACGTTCGGCCGGTTCCGCCCCGGCAACCAGGACCCGCTGTACCTCGGCCCGTACGTGATGATGCCGGGCTGCAACGTCGCCATCACAGCCGACCTGTACAAGCGGGCCGGCGGGTTCCCGCGCACCCGCATCGAGGACGTCCACGAGGACCGCGCCCTCGTCAACCGCGTCCGCTACCTGACCGACGCCTACGGCCTCCGCAAGGACGTCGCCGTGTACGGGTCGGTGCGGCGGCTGCGCGCGTTCGGCCTGGTCAAGACCCTCGGCTGGTACGCCGACCACCGCTACATGCCCGAGGTCGTGGACATCCGATGAGGTCCCCGGACTGGGAGCGGCGGCTCTACCTGACCGCGCATCCCTTCGCGTATCCGCTGCTCAGAGGGCTCGCCCGGCGCGGGCCGATCGTCCGCGTGCCGGGGCTCGGCGTCGTCGTGAACGCGGCGCCGCTCGCCCGCGAGGTGCTGATGGACGGCGAGACGTTCCGCAAGGACGGCCCCGGCTCACCGGGCGACCTGTGGACGCCCGTGCTCGGGCCGTCCGTCCTGCTGAACATGGAGGGCGACGCGCACCGCGCCCTCCGCGGCCGCCTCACCGACCTGTTCACCCCGTCCTACACCGACGCGCTGTGCGCGCGCGTGCTCGCGGACCCGCTGGCGCGGCTCGCCGACCGCCTCGCGCGCGGCGCGACCGTCGACCTCGTGGACGCCGCGCGGGTCATGGCGGGCGCCGTCATCAGCGAGGTCATCGGCCTGGACGCGGGCACGGAGGCGGACTGGCGGCACCTGTTCGAGCAGGGCGAGCGGATCGTGTCGATGGTGTCGCTGCGGACGCGGCGCCTCACCCCGGCGCAGGTCGAACGGGCCCGCGCCGTCCTCGACCCGCTCGGCGCCATCGCCGCCAAGTCCTACGCCGACGGCGACGAGTCCACGGTCATGGGGCGCATGCGGACCCTCGGCCTCTCCGAGGACGAGGCGCGCGGCGCCGCCGGCGCCTTCTTCCTCACCGGCACCGAGACCGTCGCGACCCTGCTGCCCCGCCTGATCGCGCTGCTCGCCGACTCGGGGCAGCTGCCGAGGGTCGCCGCCGCGCGCGGTCTGCTCGACCGGGCGATCGACGAGGCGATGCGCGTGACCACGCCGACGCCGGTGATGCTGCGGAGCGTGCACCGCCCCGCGGTCGTCGGCGGCGTCGCGATCCGCCCTGGGGACCGGGTGCTCATCGCCACGCACAACTGCTGCCGCGACTATGGGCCCTTCGATCTCGAACGCCCGCACCCGCCGGAACTCCGGCGCCTCTGGTTCGGCGCCGGACCGCATTTCTGCATCGGCTATCCCCTCGCCATGGCGCAGATCCGGCGGGTCGCCCGGACGCTCCTGGACGCCGCCCCCTTGCGCATCACGAGCCGCGCCGCCGCCCGCGGCGTCCTCATCCCGACCTACCGCCATCTCGCCGTCCGTTCGGAGGCCGTCGCATGACGCTCGTCCGGCAATTGCTCGACCAGGCGGCGCGGACGCCGGGCGATGTCGCCCTGGTGTCTGGGAACGGCGCGCGACTCACGTACGGCGAATTGCGGCGCCAGGTTCTCGCCGTCCGCCACGGACTCCTTTCCGCCGGCCTCGCGGAAGGCGACGGAGTGCTGTTCTCAGTCCGCCCGTCGCCGGAATCACTCGTCCTCGCGCTGGGCGTCGTCGCCGCCGGCGGAGTCGTGGTGTTCGCCGACCCCGGGGCCGGGCCGGAAATGTTCACGGCCCGGCTCCGGCTGGCGCGGCCGCGCTGGTCCGCCGCGGAATCGGTGCTCTATGCGGGCAGCCGGCTGAGAATGGTCAGGGCCTATGCGCGGAGGCGCGGGCTGCTGCTCCCGAACCTCACCGAACTGCGGATCCCCGGCGAGGACCCGATGCGGCACGTCCATGTCGGGCGCCGCCTCCCGGGAGTGCCGCGAGGCTCCCTGCCGCTCGCCGACCTGCTGCGCGGCGACGCCCCGGAACCCGAACGGGACACCGACCCCGACGCCCCAGCCGCCGTCATCTTCACCTCCGGGACGACCGCGTCCCCGCGCGCCGTCGTCCATTCCCAGGCGTCCCTCGCCGCGGCCCTCGGACTTTTCCGCGACCGCATGCCCCTCGGAACCGGCGACGTCGTCCACACCGACCAGCTGATGCTCGGACTGCCGACGCTGATATCCGGCGCCCGCTGGTCGATGCCGCCGCTGTTCTGCCCGCCCGCCGATTTCGTGCGCCTCATGCGCGAGCGCGGCGCCACCCACACGTTCTGCGTCCCCGTCCACCTCGCCGAGATCCTGGACGCGGCGCCGGAACTGCCGCCGTCGCTCCGGTACGTCCTGCTCGGCGCCGCACCCGCACCCGCCGGAATCCTGGAACGCGCGACGAGCGCGACGTCCGCCGAAGTGCTCTCCGTCTACGCGATGACCGAGATCCTGCCGGTCGCGATCGCGTCGGCCGAAGAGAAACTCGCGCACACCGCGTCCGGCGCCGAAGGCGACCTTCTGGGCGCTCCTCTCCCCGGCGTGGGAGCACGGCTCGCCGACGACGGGGAACTGCTCCTTTCCGGCCCGAACCTCTGCCGCGGCTATCTCGGCGCCGAACCGTTCAAGGAACTCGCCACAGGCGACCTGGCCCGCCTCGACAACGGGCGGATCATCCTGACCGGCCGGAAGAAGGACATGCTCATCCGCGGCAAGTTCAACCTCTACCCGGGCCTCTACGAGCCCGCGATCGCCGCGCTACCCGGCGTCGACGAGGCCGCCATCGTCGGCGTCCCCGACCCCGGCACCGGGGACGAGGAGGTCGTCCTCGCCGTGACCGGCACCGCCGACCCCGCGCGCCTCCGCCGCGAGCTCCCCGCCGTCATCGACCACGACGCGCTGCCCGACCGCGTCATCGTCCTCGACGCGCTGCCCCGCTCCGGCCGCACCCGCAAGCTCGACCGCGACCGCCTCCGCGACCTCGCGGCACGGCACCGGGGGACGCCCGGATGAGGATCGCGGTCACCGGCGCGTCCGGCTTCGTCGGCGGCGCGGTCTGCCGCGCCCTGACCTGCCGCGACATCACCGCCATCGGGTTCGGCCGGCGGCCGTCCGTCCCGCCCGGCCACCTCGCCGGCGCCCCCTACCGCTCCTGGGACCTCACCCGCGGGCCGATCCCGGACGCGCCCGCCGTCGACGCCGTCGTCCACTGCGCGGGCAGCGTCACCGACTGGGGACGGTCCGCCGACCTGTTCGCCGCCAACCTCACCGGCACCCGCAACGCGCTCGCGTCCTTCCCCGGCGCGCGGTTCGTGCACGTCAGCACCGCCAGCGTGTACGACCCCCACCGGCCCAGCGTCATGGCCACCGAGGACCAGGCGCCCGTCGGCCGCTACCTCAACGCCTACGGCGCCTCCAAGGCCGCCGCCGAACGGCTCGTACTCGGACGCGAGGCGATCGTCCTGCGCCCGCACGCCGTCTACGGGCCGGGCGACACCACGCTGCTGCCGCGCGTCCTGTCCGCCGTCCGCGGCCCGTTCCTGCCCGCGGTCGGGACGGGCCGCCAGCGGATCAGCCTCACCTCGATCGCCAACCTCGTCCAGGCGTGCCTGCTCGCCGCGACCGGTCCCGTCTCCTCCGGCGTCTTCAACGTCGCCGACGCCGCCCCGGTCGTCATCGACGACGCGTTCCGCGCCATCCTCGCCGAGCGCGGCGTCGCCGCCCGTCCCGTCTACATCCCGGCGCGTCTCGCCCGGCCTCTCGCCACCGTCGCCGAGGGTGCCTTCCTGCTGGCCCGCCGCCCCGAGCCGCCGCGCCTCACCCGCTACGCGATCAGCCACCTCGCCGTCGAGCGGACCCTCGACATCACCGCCGCCCGCGACGTCCTCGGCTACGCCCCGCACGCCACCTCCTTCGCCGGAGCCGCCGCCTGGTAATCGTCAACCGCCGGTTGACGATCCTGGATCGTCAACCTATGGTTGACGCATGAGCGAATCCGCGCAGACCGACGTCCAGATCCGGCTGGACGACCTCATCGCCGCCATCAAGAAGGTCCACCCCGACGCCCTCGAACAGCTCACCAGCGCCGTCGTCGCCGCCGAGCACCTCGGCGAGGTCGCCGACCACCTCATCGGCCACTTCGTCGACCAGGCCCGCCGCTCCGGCGCGTCCTGGACCGACATCGGCCGGAGCATGGGCGTCAGCAAGCAGGCCGCGCAGAAGCGCTTCGTCCCGAAAGGCCTGACGGGCGACCTCGACCCGTCCCAGGGGTTCTCCCGCTACACGCTCCGCGCCCGCAACGTCGTCGTCACCTCGCAGAACGAGGCCCGCGCCGCCGGCAGCCCGGAGATCGGCCTCGCCCACCTGGTCCTCGGGCTGCTCGCCGACCCCGAGTCGCTCGCGGCCAAGGCCATCACCGCGCAGGACGTGCTGCTCGACACCGTCCGGCAGACCGCCACCGCCGCGCTGCCCCCGGAGTCCGCCGAGCTGCCCGCCCTCATCCCCTTCGACCAGGACGCCACGAAGGTCCTCGAACTGACCTTCCGCGAGGCCCTCCGGCTCGGCCACAACTACATCGGCACCGAGCACATCCTGCTCGCGCTCCTCGAACACGAGCACGGCACCGGCGTCCTCTCCGAGGCCGGCGTCACCAAGCCCGCCGCCGAGGCCCACATCACCGCCGCCCTCGCCGCCATCGTCGCCGACCGCACGCAGTAGCCGTCCACCCATCCCGAGCCCCCGAGTGCTGCCGCCATTCGGGGGCCGCAACCTGCACGCGGGCCGGTGGTCGCTGGCCCGGCTTTGTCGGCTCACTGGAGGCGCCTGGCCGGAGGGCAGTGGCTTCTACGGCGCGGTGTGGGGCGGTGGAGGCGACGAGATCGCGGCTGCGCGAGGTGCGTCCAGCCTGGGTGCTCGCGGAGCGGGCTGGTTGGAGTTTGCGGGTGGCTGCTTGCTTCTAGGGCGGGACGTGGAGTGCGGGGGATGTGGAGTCTGGGGGACGCGGAGTTGGCGGGATGTGGAGTTGGCGGGATGTGGAGTGCGGTGGGACTAGGGCCTGTCTCGAAGTGGCCTCAGCCGCATGCGCGAACGCGTGATCTGGCCGGTGGAGCGAAGCCGGCGGCGAGCGGAGCCGGGCGGATCGCGAAGCGATGCCGCGTTCGCCCAGGCCGGTCACGTAGCGAGCCGTCAGGCGAGCGGAGTGGACCGCCAGCCGAGCGAAATGAACCGGGACTTTGAAACACGGCCTAGTGCTGCGGGCATGGCTGGGGAGTCGGCGGGCGGGAGTGGTTTTGCGGCGGTGGGCCGGGAGTGATGTTGCGGGGGTGAGGGTTCCGGAGGTGGGTCGGGAGCGGCGGTGGTGGCGGGGTGGTTGAGGGGGGCTGATCGAGCCGGGCTGGTTGGGCAGAGGGAGCGGTGGGCCGGGATCTGGTTGAGCGGACAGCCCATGGAGAGCTGGGAGAAGTGCGTCCTGGGTCTTCAAGATGGGTGTTTCGGAAGATCGGCGAGAGGGGTGTTCGGGTGGTGGGGTGGCGCTTGCGTACGGGGCCGCCCCTCCAAAGTCAAGGGCGCCTTCGGCGTCGCTTCGCGATG
>NZ_JBEYYT010000241.1:0-14090 GCF_040645715.1 Spirillospora sp. NPDC046719
ACCGGGATCGGTGCGTCAGTCGCCCGTCGGGGCGGCGCCGAGGGCGGCGGACCAGCCGCCCTCCAGGAGGTCGAAGGCCCGTTCGACGGCCTCGCGGGGGTCGGAGCGGTTCCGGGCCAGGGCCGAGGTCTCGAGCGCGAAGTGGGCGAGGGCGGCGCAGGCGGCGTCGTCCTCGGGGCGCCCGGCGTCCTCGGCGATGGCGCGGGCGAGCGCGGTCTCGTGGCGCATCCACATGCGGTGGCTGTAGTCGCGCAGGGCGGGGTGGCCGTTCACGAGCCTGGTGAAGTCCGCGGTGGCGCGGTCCGGGTCGATGAACTTGCGGCGCAGGATGTGCTCGCGCAGCGCGGCCGGCACCGAGGTGCCTGGGGGTCGGTCGCGGACGGCCGCGACGAGGGCGGCCTCGACGTCGGCGTCCAGGTCGAACACCAGCGCCTCTTTGCTGGGGAAGTGCTTGAACAGCGTGGTGGTGGAGACGTCGGCGGCCTCGGCGACGTCCTTGATGCCGACGTTGTCGTAGCCGTGCTCGAGGAACAGCCGCAGGGCGGCGTCGGCGAGCGCCTTGCGGGTGGCGGCCTTCTTGCGTTCCCGGCGGCCCATCGTCTCCGTCATGCGGCCATCCTAGCCCCCTTCGGTTGCCTCGATTGAAAAGTTGACTCGTTGCACTTTTGTATCGAGTGTGCTTTTGTGGGATGGCCGGGCCCGGTGGCGACGCCCCGATGCGGCCCGGCGCTCCCCGAATCCCGCGACGAATGAGGTGATCAGCCATGCCCGCATCCGATCCGTCCCCGCCGGCGCGCACCGTCCGGTGGGCCCTGCTGGGCGTGATGCTCGCGATGCTGCTGTCGATGCTGGACAACATGGTGGTCGGCACGGCGATGCCGACGATCGTCGGCGACCTCGGCGGCCTGCAGCACATCTCCTGGGTCGTCACCGCCTACACGCTGGCCACCGCCGCGTCCACGCCCGTCTGGGGCAAGTGCGGCGACCTGTTCGGCCGCAAGAACGTCTACCTGCTGTCGGTCGCGGTGTTCGTGGCCGGGTCGGCGCTGTCGGGCGCCGCGCGGTCGATGGCCGAACTGATCGCGTTCCGCGCCGTGCAGGGGCTCGGCGCGGGCGGCATCGGCGCCCTCGCGTTCGCGCTCATCGGATCGCTGGTGCCGCCCCGGGAGCGGGGCCGCTACCAGGGGATGACCGCGTCGGTGATGGCCGTCGGCACGATCGGCGGGCCGCTGGTCGGCGGGTTCATCACCGCCCACGCCGGCTGGCGCTGGGCGTTCTACGTCAACCTGCCCCTTGGCGCGATCGCGCTGGTGTGGTGCTGGTTCCTGCTGCGGCTGCCGGCGGCCCGCGCCAGAGCCAGGGTCGACTGGGCGGGCATCACGCTGATGACGGCGGTGATCTCCGCGCTGGTGCTGGCGACGACGTGGGCGGGGAGCACCTACCCGTGGACGTCGTGGCAGGTCCTGGCGCTGTTCGCGGCGGCCGCGGCCGGCGTCGCGGCGTTCGCGGCGGTGGAGCGGCGGGTCGCCGAGCCGCTGCTGCCCCCGCGGATCTTCACCGGGCACCGCAACTTCCCGCTGATGTCGGTGCTGATGCTGGTGTCGGGGACGACGATCTTCGGGTGCTCGCTGTACCTGCCGCTGTTCCAGCAGGCCGTCCAGGGCGCGTCGGCGTCGGACTCCGGGCTGCTGCTCCTGCCGATGATGGCGCCCGTGGTGCTGGTCTCGCAGATCGGCGGCCGGGTGATGTCGGCGACGGGCCGGTACAAGGTCTTCCCGGTGCTCGGCACGGCGTGCATGACGGCGGGCCTGCTGCTGCTGTCGACCATGGACGCCTCGACGTCCCGCACGCTGACCGGCTGCTACATGGCGCTGGTGGGCGTGGGAATGGGCTTCCTGACGCAGATGGTCACCACGATCGCGCAGAACAGCGTCGAGATGCGCGACATGGGGGCGGCGTCGGCGGCGATCACGCTGTTCCGGACGATCGGCGGGTCGGTCGGGGTGGCGGTGTTCGGGTCGCTGTTCAACCGGGCCTTGGACGGCAGGCTCCCGGCGGACGGGGCGGGCGCGGCGCCCGCGGCGGCCGCACCGGGGGCCGCCCGGGACGCCTACCTGCATGCGTTCGCCACCGGCACGCACCAGATCTTCCTGGTGGGGGCGGTCGTGTGCGCGGTCTCGCTGGTCGCGGCGCTGCTGGTGAAGGAGGTCCCGCTGCGCGGCAAGGCCGGGCCTCCGGCGGGGGAGCCGGGGGCCGTCGCCTCCGAGGACGGTGCCGGCACGGGGCGGCCGGACTCGGGCACAGGCGGGCAGCAGGCGGCGCCGACGCCCACCGCGTAGCCGGTGGCGGTCAGGTGGCGCGCGGCCCCGCCCCGGGGGGGAACCCGGACGGGGAACGGACGCGGGGTCAGGGGAGGCGGCGCAGTTTGAGGGCGTTGTCGGTGCGGGTGACGGTCCGGCCGTCCGGGGCGGTCTGGACGCGCTCGTGCTCGCCGCTGTGGAGCACCTCCCAGGCGTCCTGCGGAAGGCGGAGCGACGCCAGCACCTCCTCCGGGGTGGGCAGGTGCGTGTCGTGGTGGTGGTCGTGCCCGTCGCCGTGGTCGGCGTCCTGCTGCTCCCACGGCGGCGGACCGGCGTGGCCGACGACCAGCAGGACCCCGCCGGGCGCGACGGCCGCGGCGGCGGCCCGCAGGATCTCCTCGCGGGGCATCTCGCGGGGGGAGTGCAGGAAGTGCGCCGACACCAGGTCGAACTCGCCCTTGGGGAAGGACACGGCGAGGTCGTGGTGCTGCCAGTCGACGCGGTCGCCGACCCCGGCGTCGGCGGCGTGCCGGGCGCCGCGCTCGAGGGCCACGCGGGAGATGTCGACCGCGGTGACGCGCCAGCCGCGGCGGGCCAGCCAGACCGCGTCGGCGCCCTCGCCCGCGCCGAGGTCGAGGGCGGTGCCGGGCGGCAGGTCCGCGGTCTCGCGGACCAGGACGGTGTTGGGGTCGCCGCTCCAGATCCGCTCGCTCTCGGAGTAGCGGGCGTCCCAGAACTCCTCGGCGGTGGTGCCGTCGTCGCTCATCATGCGTCCTTGGGATGTGCGGTGGTGGTTTCCGCTGCCATGCTTGTTCCCGGGACCGTTTTCGGCGAACTCTTTTGCCGTTTCCGCAAAATCCGGGGGGCCAGGAGCACGGGCGCCGCGAGGACGGCGGGGGCGGCGGCGACCGCGAAGCACGCGGGCAGCGGCAGCGCGTCCAGGCAGGCGCCGATGGCGCCCGTCCCGGCGGACGAGCCGAGGTTGACCGCGGTGTTGACCCAGGCGCTCGCGCGGACCCGGTCGCGCGGCGCGGCCTCGGCGTCGGCCATCAGGTAGGACGTGGTCAGCGAGGGTCCGACGAACGCGCCCGCGGCGAACATCGCGGCGGCGAGCAGGGCGACGGTCGGGGCGAGCCCGGCGGCGGCGACGGCGGCGCCCAGCGCGCCGGCGAGGACGGCCAGCCGCACGCGCGGGGACGGGCGCCAGGCGACGGCGCCGTATCCGAGGCCGCCGAGCGCGCTGCCGGCCGACATCGCGGCCATGACCCATGCGCCGCCGGTGGCGTGGTGGTGGTGCCGGGCGGACGCGACGGCCAGCAGCTCCATACAGCCGAGGGCGGCGCCGGTCGCGGCCGCCGCGGTCACGGGGGCGAACCGCAGGGCGCGGCCGGCCCGCGGCGGGCGGTGCCCGTGCGGGCGCGGGCGGACGGCGGGGGAGGTGACCAGCCCCAGCGTTCCGGCGGCGACCAGGACGGCGCTCGCGGCGACGCCGAGGGACGGAGACGCGACCGCGGTAGCGAGACCGGCGAGGAGCGGGCCGGTGATGAACAGCAGCTCCTCGGCGACGGCGTCGAGGCTGTAGGCGCGCCGGCGGAGCGCCTCGCCGGCGGCCAGGTCGTTCCACAGCGCCCGCATGACCGGGCCGAGCGGGGGAGCGGTCGCGCCCGCCGCGGCGATCAGCGCCACGAGCAGGGCGGTGGGTGCGCCGGGACGCCAGGTGGCGGCGGCGAGGCCGAGCAGCGCCAGTGCGTAGGCGCCCGACATCGGCGGCAGGGCCGCGCGGGGACCGTACCGGTCGATGAGGCGGGCGCGCAGCGGCGACAGCACCGAGATGGTCAGGCCCAGCGACGCCATGAGCGCGCCCGCGGTGGTGTAGGAGCCGGTGGAGGCGGTCAGCGCGAAGGTGAGGGAGAGGAAGACCGTGCCGTAGGACAGGCGGCCGAGCAGTGCCGCGCCGAAGGTGCGGGCGGCGTGCGGGGCGCGCAGGACGGCCGTGTAGGAGGGGGCCATGAGCGTGTTCCTCGAAAGGGTCCGCGGCGGACGCGGAGGGGACGTGCGTGGACGCCGGAAAGCGCGGGCCGCCCGGGGGAGGGGCGGTCAGCGCGGCGTTCTACGCACGGAGGAACAGCACAGGCGTGATCATAACCCGGTGCGGCGGGTCAGGACGACCATTCGCGGCGGCGGGCCTCGGCGAGCGCGATGGCGGTGGCGACGGCGACGTTCAGGGAGCCGACCCGTCCGATCTGGGGGATGTAGGCGACGGCGTCGGCGGCGGCCAGCAGGGCGGGGGAGCAGCCGTGGTCCTCGCCGCCGACGGCGAGGCAGACGTCGCCGTCCAGCGGCGCCTCGTGCAGCGGGACGGCGTCGCCGGTCAGCTCGATCGCGACCAGCCGCATGCCCTCCTCGCGGACGGCGGCGGCGGCCTTGGCGGGGGTGCCGGCGTGCTCCCAGGGGACGAGGCGTTCGGTGCCGAGGGCGGTCTTGGCGACGTTGCGCTGGTCGGGGGGCGTGGCGTTGCCGGCGAGCCAGAGCCGTTCGACGCCGAACACGGCGGCGCTGCGGATGATCGAGCCCATGTTGAACGGCTGGGTGACCGACTCCACCAGCAGGCCGAGGCGGCCCTCGGTGCGGCGCCGCCAGTCGCGGTTGAGGCGCTTGACGTCGGTGGGGCGCAGCTGCCGGCGGCCGGGTGCGGAGTCGGTGGTGCTCATCGGGTGTGGCCTTCCGTGCGGGACGAGACGCGCAGGACGCGGTAGGCGGAGCGCGAGGCGATCCGTTCGGTGGGGAAGCCCTGGTCGTTCAGCCAGCGCTGCAGGGAGTCGGAGCCGAGGTGCTTCTGCACGACCAGATGGGCGAGGCCGCCGGGGGACAGGCGGGGCAGCCAGGCCAGCAGCAGGTCGTGCAGGGCGGCCTTGCCGATCCGGATCGGGGGGTTGGACCAGATCGCCGCGAAGCGCAGTCCGGGGTCGAGCTCGTCCGCCAACCTGAACCTTACATTGTCAAGGCCGGCGGTGGTGGCATTCGATTCAGCGAGTTCCAACGCTCGCTGATTGACATCTACCCCCCATACACTCGCCTGCGGCGAGCGGCTTGCCAGGGTGAGCGCGATGGGGCCGTAGCCGCAGCCGAGGTCGAGCAGGTCGCCGGCCGGCGGCGGCGCGGGGACGGTCTCCAGCAGGACGCGGGTGCCGACGTCGACGCGGTCGGGGGAGAACACGCCGCTGTCGGTCTCCAGCCGCAGGTGCAGGTCCGGCAGGACCAGGTCCACGGTGCGGCGGCGGCTCGCGGCCCCGGGCCGCGCGGCGAAGTAGTGTTCCCCCACGTCGGCCGACCGTATCAGCGTTCGGGACGTCCCCGCGCCGCCGAGGCCCCGCCCCGGCCGAAGATCAGCCGCTGATGATCGGCGGGCCGGAGGTCACGGCATGCGGGAGAACCAGACGAGGGACGCCCCGCCGGCCGCCAGCGCGAACAGCAGTGCGATGCCGGTGTAGCGGGCGGCGACGTCGCGGTGCTCGGTCTTGAAGCCGAGGGAGGTGCCGATGTTGGAGTACACGTCGCGGAGCTGCCCGGCGTCGGCGGCCTCGTAGGCCTTGCCCTGGGTGCTGGTGGCGAGGGTCTTCAGCGCCTCCTTGTTGACCGAGACGCTAGTGGTCTCCCCCTCGATGTCGACGGTGCCGTACGGGGTGCCGAACGCGATGGTCGACACCGGGACGTGCGCGGTGCGGCTGGCGTCGATGGCCTCCTGCACGGACCGTCCGGTGGTGTTGTCCCCGTCGGACAGCAGCACGATGTGGGCGGGCGGCGGGTCGTGCGCGGCCTGGGTGTCGAAGGTGCGGATCGCCTGCAGCGAGGTGAACACCGCCTCGCCGATCGCGGTGCGCTTGGCGAGGCTGAGCTGGTCGAGGGAGGCGATCGCGGTGTCGCGGTCGGCGGACGGCGCGGCGATGAGGTTGGCGTTGCCGGCGAAGGAGACGACGCCGACGTTGAAGCGGGACGGCAGCTCGCGGATGAACTTCTTGGCGGCGGCCTTGGCGGCCTCCATCCGGTTCGGTGCGACGTCCTGGGCCATCATCGACAGCGACACGTCGACCGCGACCATGATGGTGGCGCGGTCGCGGGGCACCTTGACGGAGCTGGCGGGGCGGGCGAACCCGATCATCATCAGCACGATCATGACCAGGAACAGGGCGGCGGCGACGTGCCGGCGCCAGCCCGGCCGCTTCGGCGCGACCTGGGAGAGCAGCGCGAGGTTGGTGAAGCGGACCGCGTAGTTGCGGCGGCGCATCTGCAGGACGATGTAGAGGCCGACGAGGATCGGCGCGAGGGCCAGCAGCCACAGGCGTTCGGGCGACAGGAAGGTCATGGGCGCACTCCCGCGGTGGAGACGGCCCGCCCGGCGGCGCGGCGCTGGCGGACGGCGAAGCGGGCGACGTCGGCGATCCAGTCGCGGTCGGTGCGCAGGACGAGGTGGTGGACGCCGCAGCGGCGCAGGGCGGCGCGGGTGTGGTCGCGTTGGGCTGCGGCGGCGCGGGCGTAGCGTTCGCGCGTGCGGCGGCTGAGGACGATCTCGTGGACGGCGCCGGTCTCGGGGTCGGTCATCTCGACGAGGCCGACGTCGGGCAGGTCGAGTTCGCGGGGGTCGATGACCTCGACGGCGAGGACCTGGTGGCGGGCGGCGAGGCGGCGCAGCGGGCTCTCCCAGTCGGGTGGCGCGTCGGGGTCGGTGCCGGGTTCGGCGCCCGGGGCGCCGGGGCCGGGCGGGAGGAAGTCGGAGATGACGACGCGCAGGCCGCGGCGGGTCTGGCCGCGGGCCAGGGAGGTGATGGCGGCGGCGAGGCCGCTGTGGGGGGTGCCGGCGGTGGCGGTGGTGCCGGCCATGGCGGCGGGCGGGCCGGTGCCGGGTTCGGTGCGGGCGTCGAGGACGGCCTGCAGGAGGGCGTAGAGGGCGGCCTTGCCGGTGCGGGCGGGCCAGCGGCGCAGGCCGCCGGGGTGCTGGAGGTAGGCGCCGACGCGGTCGCCGAGGCGGACGGTGAGGAAGCCGACGGCGGCGAGGGCGGCGACGGCGAGTTCGCGTTTGACCATGCCGGCGGTGCCGAAGTCCATGCTGGGGGTGAGGTCGACCAGGGCCCAGGCTTCGAGTTCGTGGTCGGCGACGAGGTCGCGGACGTGGGGGGTGGTGGTGCGGGCGGTGACGGCCCAGTCCATGTGGCGGACGTCGTCCTCGCCGGGCTGGTAGAGGCGGGCTTCGGCGAGTTCGGTGCCGGGACCGGGGAGCAGGCCGAGGTGCTCGCCGTTGAGCAGGCCGTCCAGGCGGCGGGTGACCTGGAGTTCCAGGCGGCGCAGGGTGCGTTCGGGCGCGAGCCGGGCGAGGGTGTCGTCGCGGCGGGGACGGGTGGTCATGCGGTGGTCACCGCCGCGGCGCCGTGGTTCCAGACCACGCGGGGCGGGGGGACGGCGGCGAGGATCTGGTCGACGACCTCGGCGGGGTCGGTGCCGTCGGCGAGGGCGTCGAAGGTGAGGACGAGGCGGTGCGCGATGACGTCGCGGGCGACGGCCTGGACGTCGTCGGGCAGGACGTAGTCGCGTCCGGACAGCAGGGCGAGGGCGCGGGAGGTGGCGACGAGGCCGAGGGTGGCGCGGGGGCTGGCGCCGATCTCGATGACGGGCCGCAGGTCGGGCAGGCGGTACTGCTCGGGTTCGCGGGTGGCCATGACGAGCCGGACGATGTAGTCGGCGACGAGTTCGTGGACGGAGACCTCTTCGGTGGCGCGCTGGAGTTCGGCGAGCCGGTCGGCGTCCAGGACGGGGGTGGCCTCGGGCGGGTCGACGCTCATCCGCTGGAGGATGTGGAGTTCCTCGTGGGCGGAGGGGTGGCGGACGTCGATCTTCATGAGGAAGCGGTCGCGCTGGGCTTCGGGGAGGGGGTAGACGCCTTCGGACTCGATGGGGTTCTGGGTGGCGAGGACGATGAAGGGGCGGGGGAGGGGATAGGTGTTGCCGCCGAGGGAGACCTGGCGTTCGGCCATGACCTCCAGGAGGGCGGACTGGACCTTGGCGGGGGCGCGGTTGATCTCGTCGGCGAGGACGAAGTTGACGAAGACGGGGCCGAGTTCGACGTCGAACTGCTCGGTGGAGGGGTGGTAGATGCGGGTGCCGACGATGTCGGAGGGGACGAGGTCGGGGGTGAACTGGAGGCGGGCGAAGGTGCCGCCGACGACTTTGGCGAGGGTTCCGACGGCGAGGGTCTTGGCGACGCCGGGGACGCCTTCGATGAGGCAGTGGCCGCGGGCGAGGAGGGCGACGACCATGCGTTCGACCATGTGGTCCTGGCCGACGATGACCTTCTTGACCTCGGCGAGGGTGCTCTGCAGCAGCGCGGCGGCCTCGTCGACGTCGTTGGCGGCGATGGTCATGTGGGTGTCCCTCACTGTGTGCCGGGTGTGAGCGGGCGCGTTCCGACCCTACGCGATCACTTGTACCCGTTCATGCGCGATCCGTGCCTGTGGGCTGGGTGCCTGTGGTCGGGGGCGGGTTCGGGGGGTGGCGGGGTGGTCGTGGTGGGGGCCGGGGGCGGGCGCGGTTGTTAGTGTTGCGGCCATGTCGAGGCCGTTGCCCCCGGGCGATCCCGCTCAGCTGGGGCCGTACCGTTTGTCGGCGCGTTTGTCGGAGTCCGCTGCCGGGATCGTGTTCCTGGGTGTGGACGGTCAGGGGCGGCGCGCGAGTGTGGCGGTGCTGAACCGGGGTGCGGCGGAGGACGCGGCGGCGCGGGACCGGTTCCGGGCGGCGATCAACGCGGCGGTGCCGGGTGCGGGTGGTGCGGGGCACGGCGGTGCTGGTGCCGGCGGTGCGGGTGGTGGCGGGGGTGCGCCGGTGGTGGCGGCGCAGCCGGATGGGCCGGCGCCGTGGGTGGCGACGGCGTACGGGGCGGAGGGGCCTGGTGCGGAGCGGTTCTTGGAGCCGGTCCTGCTGGGTGGTTCGCGGCGGTGGGGGCGGCGGCGTGGTCCGCAGTTCCAGCCGCATTGGCTGGGGTCGTCGGAGGCGGCGTTGGCGCGTCCGCGCCGGGAGCCGGTGGTGGGGGGACCGGTGGCGGCGCCGGAGCGTCCGCCGGAGCGGAGTCTGGTGGCGGCGGTTCTGGCGTTGGCGGCGGCGTTGGTGGTGTTGGTGGTGTTGATGGCGGTCTTGTTCTCGTGTCAGCCGCGGCCGAAGGATCCGCCTCCGGAGCCTCCGGAGCCGACGCCGTCGGTGGCTCCGTCGGCGCCGCCGTCGGTGCCGCAGCAGCCGGGGAGGCCGTCGCCGCCGCCGTCGTCGGGGTCTCCGTCTCCGTCGCCGTCGGGTTCGGGCGGTGGTGGTGACGGCGGGCCGCTGTGACCGGCGCTGGGGGCGCGCGGTTCTTTTCATGATCGCTTGGTGGGGCGGGGTGTCCTAGCCTGGAGCGATGACCGCTTCTGAGGTGAGCGCTGTGGACGCTCTGGCCGACCGGTACGTGGACGCTTTCGCGGCGTTGGACCCGTGCCTGGCGGCGATGATGGGGATCGCGGGGCAGGAGTCCCGGTTGACCGATTTCGGGCCGGAGGGGCGGGCGGCGCGGGCGGAGCTGACGCGGTCGACGCTGGCGGAGCTGGATCGGATCACCGCGTCCGGCGGCGGGGAGTCCGGCGGGTCCGGTGTGGGGGCCGCGGTGCTGCGCGAGCGTCTGGAGTGCGAGCGGGAGCTGGACGAGGCGGGGGTGCGGGCGTGGGAGCTGGACACCACCGACGGTCCGGTGCAGCGCTTGCGGACGGCGGTCGATCTGCTGGATCAGGGCGCGGCGACGGACTGGGACGCGGTGGCGGCGCGGGTGGGCGGGCTGCCGGGGGCGCTGGCGGGGTTGCGGGTGTCGTTGGAGGAGTCGCTGCGCGGGGGCCGGGTGGCGGCGCGGCGGCAGGTGCTGCGGAACGTGCGGGAGTGCCGGGACATGCCGGGGTTCCTGGCCGGGCTGGCGGGGCGGCACGGGGACGGGCCGTTGCGGGGGCGGTTGGACTCGGCGGTGGCGGCGGCGTCGGGTGCGCTGGAGGAGTTCGCGGGGTTCCTGGCCGATGAGCTGGCGCCGCGGGCGCCCGAGAAGGACGCGCTGGGCGCGGACCGGTACCGGCTGGGAGTGCGGGATTTCCTGGGGACGGCGCTGGATCTCGAGGAGACCTACGCGTGGGGCTGGCGGGAGCTGGCGCGGATCGAGGCGGAGATGGCGGAGGCGGCGGCGCGGATCGGTCCGGGGGAGCCGGTCGCGGCGGTGCGGGCGGCGCTGGACGCGGATCCGGCGTACCGGATCAGGGGCGCGGAGGCGTTCCGGGCGTGGATCCAGGAGCTGGCGGACGGGGCGATCGCGGATCTGGACGGGACGCATTTCGACATTCCGGAGCCGTTGCGGCGGGTGGAGTGCCGGATCGCGCCGGTGGAGTCGGGGGTGTACTACCTGGCGCCGGCGGAGGACCTGTCGCGTCCGGGGACGGTGTGGTGGACGGTCGGCGGTCCGGACGAGGAGGTCGTGACGTGGACGGTGCCGGCGACGATGTTCCACGAGGGGGTGCCGGGGCATCACCTGCAGCTGGGCGTGACGACGTTGAACGCCGCGACGCTGAACCGGTTCCAGCGGTTGTCGGGTGAGCTGTGCCCGGGGCATGCGGAGGGGTGGGGGCTGTACGCCGAGCGTTTGATGGACGAGCTGGGGTATTACCGGGATCCGGCGTACCGGCTGGGGATGCTGGCGGGCGGGCAGCAGTTCCGTGCGGCGCGGGTGGTGCTGGACATCGGGATGCATCTGGAGCTGGAGATCCCGGAGGGTGTGGGGTTCCACGAGGGGGAGCGGTGGACGCCGGAGCTGGGGTGGGAGTTCCTGCGGGCGCACACGGGGCCGGAGACGGACGCGTACATCTCGTTCGAGATCGACCGGTATCTGGGGCGTCCGGGGCAGGCGATCGCGTACAAGGTGGGGGAGCGGGTGTGGCTGGAGGGGCGTGAGGAGGCGCGGCGGCGGGCGGGTGCGGCGTTCGATCTGAAGGAGTTCCATCGGCGGGCGCTGGATCTGGGGCCGATGGGGCTGGATCTGCTGCGCTCGGAGCTGGCCCGTCTCTGACCTCGGGACCTGGGGCCTGACGGGCTTGGGCTGACGGGTCTGGGGCCGGCGGGGCCTGGGGTCAGACGGGGGCGGAGGGGCCGATGGCGGGGTCGACGCCGGTCTCGCGGAGCCAGCGGCGCGGCGCGTCGGCGGCGGTGGTGCCGGGGGCCGGGTCCTCGTCGGGCAGGTCGGTGCAGGAGCCGACGTGGGAGGCGCTCTCGTCGCCGGGTTCGAGGATCCGCTTGCTGTAGTGGGGCGGCCAGTGCAGCAGCATCCGGCGGCCGCAGGTCGGGCAGGCCCATTCCTCGACTCCGGACTCCGCGGCCCGGACCATGCGCATCTGGTGCGTCGCCCTCAAGACGGGTCCCTCCTCAACCGGTGGCGAGGTTCGGTGAAAATCCGGCTCGCTATGGTGATTGCCCACGTCAAGGCGGTTAAACGGCCGGGGCAAGCGACGGCGAGGGCGGGCCGGGCGCCGGCGGGGGGACGGTCAAGGCCGGTCAAGGCGAGGGCGGTCGCGGGGCCGCCGATGGTGCGGTGAGGGCGGCGCGGACGGCGGCGCCGATGCGGTCGGCGGCTCGGGCGGGGCGGCGCGCGAACGAGCCCCAGCCGAGGAAGCCGTGGTCCAGGCCGGTGCCGGTGATGAGGGTGACGGGGACGCCGGCGGCGCGCAGGCGTCCGGCGTGGTCCTCGGCCTGGGGCCGGAGCCGGTCGTGTTCGGCGGTCGCGATGATCGCGGGCGGCAGGCCGCGGGGGTCGGGGTCCAGCAGCGGCGACACCTCGGGCCGGGCGGGGTCGGCGCCGTCGAGGTAGAGGCGCAGGGCGCGGCGCACGTTCGAGGGCGGCCAGGGCAGGCCGTCGGGGTCGGGCGGGGCGGGCGGGACGTCCCGCAGGTCCAGCGCCGGGTAGACCAGCAGTTGCAGGACGGGGCGGGCGGGTCCGGCGGTGCGCAGGAGGGCGGCCGCGGCGGCGGCGAGCTGGCCGCCGGCGCTGTCGCCGGCGACGCCGATGCGGGCGGGGGCCAGGCCGAGGCGGCCGGCGTGGGCGGTGGTCCAGCGGACGGCGGCGACGGCGTCGTCGAGCGGGGCGGGGAAGGGGTGCTCGGGCGGTCGGCGGTAGCCGACCGACAGCCAGGCGACGCCGCTGGCGAGGGCGAGGGCGCGGACGACGGGGTCGTAGGAGTCGACGTCGCCGAGGACCCAGCCGCCGCCGTGGAAGTACACCATCGCGGGTGCGGGGCGGTCGCCGCCGGGGTGGTAGAGGCGGGCGGGCAGCGGTCCGGCGGGGCCGTCGACGGTGACGTCCCGGACGATCGCGACGGGCGGGCGGGGGGAGCGGGCCAGGTCGGCGGCGTGCTCGCGGCGCGCGTCCTCGATCGCGCGGGCCGTGTCGCGCCCGCCCGCCCCAGCGGCCCCGGCGGCCTGTCCGGCGGCCTGTCCGGCGGGCGGCTCGGGTGGGGAGGCGGCCGCGGGCCGGGGCGGGGGTTCGCCGAGGCGGCGGCGCAGGAACGCCAGGTAGTCCGGATCGCGGCCCATGGCCCTCCCCTGACGGCGCGGCGGACGGTGGGCGGCCCAGCCTACGAGGGCGCGGCGGCGCGAGGGCCGCGCGGGGCGGGAAAACCTGTTGGGGGCGCGGCCGGTGGTCTCCTACGATCGCCGGCATGGCCTGTTTCACGAAGAGCGCGGTCCTGGGGACCGGGCACGCCGTCTCGGCGAGGCTGCGTGAGGCCCGTCCCGTCCTGGACCGGCCGGTGGCGCGCGCTCGCGCCTGACCTTCCCGGCGGGGCCCGTTTTCGAGGTTCCCGCCTGTCTTGTCGCGCGGCGGCGCGGCGGCCCTGAGGGGTCGCGCGCGCTCGTCGACGTTCCCGCCCGCGGTCCAGGGCCTTCGAGCGTCCATGAACCACCTCGGACGGGCCCGGCCGCGCCTTCGCGACGTCTTCTCGGCCGGTCACGCGTGCGGTGTCGCCGCCTGATGCCGCCCCGCGCGTGCCCGCGGTGCCTCCGGTGCCCGTCCGGCCGGCCCCGCCGGGGCCGCGAGCCGAGGACGGCGACCCTGAACCAGCAGCACCACGGCGGCCCGCGCGCGAACGCGCGGCGCACGCTGTCGCAGAACTTCCTGTCCGATTCCGCGGCGATCGCCCGTTACGCCAGCGCCGCCGTGCCCGCGCCCGGAGCACTGATCGTGGAGGCCGGTGCGGGCGACGGCCGCATCACCGCCGCGCTGGCCGCCCGCGCCGGCAGCGCCGGGCGCGTCGTGGCCTACGAGATCGATCCGCGGCTGGCGGCGCGGCTGCGCGCGCGGTGCGCGGCGCTGCCGAACGTGCGGTGCGTGACCGGTGACTTCCTGGCCGCCCGCCCGCCGTCGGGCCCGTTCCACCTGGCCGGCAACATCCCGTTCGGCGCGACGTCGCGGATCGTCGGCTGGGCGCTGGAGGCGCCGGGGCTGGCGTCGGCGACGCTGATCACGCAGCTGGAGTACGCGCGCAAGCGCACCGGCGGGTACGGGCGGTGGTCGCGGCTGACCGTGCGGACCTGGCCGGAGTTCGGCTGGGAGGCGGGCGGCCGGGTGCCGCGCGGGCTGTTCCGGCCGGTGCCGCGGGTGGACGGCGCGGTGCTGCGGCTGGTGCGGCGGCCGCGCCCGCTGCTGCCGCCGGCCGCGATGGGCGACTACCTGCGCTGCGTCGACCTGGGGTTCAC
>NZ_JBEYYT010000242.1:0-14078 GCF_040645715.1 Spirillospora sp. NPDC046719
CCGCGGACCGCACCGCCGGCTGCGCTGACCACCGCGCCGCCGGCCGGGCCGCCTGCTGTACCGCCTGGGACGCCGCCCGCGGCGTGACGCGCACGCGGGCCACCCGCCGGCCCTCCATCCGGGCCACCCGCAGCTCCCGGTCCGCGGCCGGGACCGAGTCGCCCTCGGCGGGCACGCGGCCGAGCACCGCCATGATGTGCCCGGCGACCGTCTCGTACGGCCCGTCCGGCAACCGGAGGCCGGTCTCGGCGGCGAAGTCGTCCAGGTTGAGCAGGCCGTCGACCTCGACCACGCCGCCGTGCAGGCGCCGTGCCTGCGCGTCCTGCACATCATATTCGTCGCGGATGTCCCCGATCAGCTCCTCCATCAGGTCCTCGAGGGTGACGATCCCCGCGACGCCGCCGTACTCGTCCATCACGATCGCCAGGTGGCAGCCCTCCCGCCGCATCTCCGACAGCACCGGCAGGACCCGCTGCGAGGCCGGCAGGAACTTCACCGGCCGCACCAGCGACCCCACGGGCGCGGCGCCGTCCCGGTCCTCGGGGACGAGCAGGTCCCGGATGTGGACGAACCCGATCACCTCGTCGTGGGAGCCGCGGCACACGGGGAACCGGGAGTGCGGGCTGCCCGCCGCGGCCCGCGCCGCCGCCGCCAGCGGCATGGCCGCGTCCAGGAACACCACCTCGGTGCGGGGGACGAGCACCTCCCGCAGCGGCCGCTCCCCCGCCGCGAACACCTCCTCGATCAGCGCCCGCTCGTCGGCGGCGATCTGCGTGTTCTCCGCCACGAGGGCGCGCATGCGCTCCGCGGTCAGCTCCTCGCGGAGCGCGTTCGGGTCGCCGCCCGCGAGCCGCACCACCAGGTCCGTCGAGGTGGACAGCAGCCACACCAGCGGCCGCGCGAGCCGGCCCGGCGGCCGGAACGCCGCCGGAGCGGCCGCCTGCTCGCCGCCGGGCGTCCGGTCCATGGGATCAGCCTTCCCCGTCCGCGCCCCGGATAGCCGCCTCCGCACCCGCGGACGGCCGCCCTCGCGGTCCGGACGTCCGCCCTGGCGCTGCGGACGGCCGCCCTCGCGGTTCGGGATCTCCGGGGGCGGGGTTGCGGATAGCCTGGACGGCACCCCGCCGTCCAGTCGTCTTCCCAGGAGGTCCGTACGTGAAGCTGCTCGTCACCGGAGGCGCCGGCTACATCGGCAGCGTCGTCTCCGCACTGCTGCTGGAGGCGGGCCACGAGGTCGTCGTCCTGGACGACCTGTCCACCGGGCACGAGGACGCCGTCCCCGCCGGAGCGCGGCTGGTGCGCGGCACGCTGCGCGGCGCCGCCGCCGAGGTGCTGGGCGGCGCCGGGTTCGACGCCGTGCTGCACTTCGCGGCGAAGTCGCTGGTCGGCGAGTCCGTCGAGAAGCCGGGCCTGTACTGGGACAAGAACCTCGGCGAGTCGCTGGCGCTGCTGGAGGCGATGCGGACCGCCGGGGTCGCGAAGATCGTGTTCTCCTCGACCGCCGCCTGCTACGGCGAGCCCGAGTCGACGCCGATCCTGGAGACCGACCCGACCCGGCCCACCAACCCGTACGGCGCGTCCAAGCTGGCGATCGACACCACGCTCGCCGAGTACGCGCGGCTGCACGGCATCGGCGGCGTCTCGCTGCGCTACTTCAACGTCGCGGGCGCCTACGGCACACAGGGCGAGCGGCACACCGTGGAGACCCACCTGATCCCGAACGTGCTGAAGGTCGCGCTCGGGCAGGGCGAGGCGGTGAAGATGTTCGGCGAGGACTACCCGACCGCCGACGGGACCTGCGTTCGCGACTACATCCACGTCGCCGACCTCGGCCGCGCCCACCTGCTCGCGCTGGACGGCTGCGAGCCCGGCGCCCACCAGATCTTCAACCTGGGCAGCGGCACCGGCAACTCCGTCCGCGAGGTCATCGAGGTGTGCCGCGAGGTCACCGGCCGCGACATCCCGGCGGAGGTCCACCCGCGCCGCCCCGGCGACCCGGCGGTGCTGATCGCGTCCTCCGACAAGATCCAGTCGCAGCTCGGCTGGAAGCCGGAGCGGGACCTTCGCGCCATGGTCTCGGACGCCTGGACCTTCCTGCGCTCGCGATGACCGATCTCGGCTCCGCGTTCCGCGCGGCGTTCGGGCGGCCCGCCGAGGGCGTCTGGCACGCGCCCGGCCGGATCAACCTGATCGGCGAGCACACCGACTACAACGACGGCCTCGTCCTGCCGTTCGCGCTGTCGCGGGGCGTGTCGGTGGCCGCCGCGCGCCGCGACGACGGGCTGGTCGAGGTCCGCTCCCGGCAGGCGGACGGCACCGTCACCGCGCCCGTCGACGGCGGAACGGTCGTCTCGGAGGGCTGGCCGGCCGAGCGGGCCTGGGCCGCGTACCCCGTCGGCATGGCACGGGTGCTGCGCGAGCACGGCACCGGCGGCGCGTCCCTGCTGATCGACTCGGACCTGCCGCAGGGCGCGGGCCTGTCGTCGTCGGCCGCGCTGGAATGCGCGACCGCGCTCGCCCTCTGCGACCTGCACGGCGTCGAGATCGACCGGCCTGAGCTGGCGCGGCTCGCGCAGCGCGCCGAGAACGAGCAGGTCGGCATGCCGTGCGGGCTGATGGACCAGTCCGCGTCGCTGCTCGCCACGCCCGGCCACGCGCTGATGCTCGACTGCCGCAGCGGCCTGTCCGCGCAGGTCCCGTTCGACCCGTCGCGGGCCGGGCTGACGCTCCTCGCCGTCGACACCCGCGCCTCCCACGCCCTCACCGGCGGCGACTACGGGCGGCGGCGCGCCGAATGCGAGGAGGCCGCCGCCCTGCTCGGCGTCGACGCGCTCCGCGACGTCAAGGACCTCGCGGGCGCGCTCGGCCGGCTCCGCGACCCGGTGCTGCGGCGCCGCGTCCAGCACGTCGTCACCGAGAACCACCGCGTCGAGGCGTCCGTCGGGCTGCTGCGCGCCGGCGCCGTCGCCGAGCTCGGCGCGATGCTGAACGCCTCGCACCTGTCGCTGCGCGACCAGTTCGAGATCTCCTGGCCGGAGGCGGACGCGGCCGTCGACGCGGCGCTGCGCGCGGGCGCCCGCGGCGGCCGCATGATCGGCGGCGGGTTCGGCGGGTCGGTGATCGTGCTCACCGCGTCCGACCGCGCCGACCGGGTGCGGGACGCCATCGCGGCGGCCTACGCCAAGCGCGGCTGGACGGCACCGGAGTTCCTCGACGCCGTCCCGTCCGCCGGGGCCCGCCGCCTGGCCTGACCCCGCCGCCCGAGCCGTGGCGGCCCGGCCTGGGCCCGCCGTCCGGCCCGGCCCATCCGCCGGGCCTGGGTCATCCGGCGGGCCTGGCGCGTCACTCCTGGAGCGCCGACCTGATGTCGGCGAGGAGGGCGGCGGCCTGGTCGGCGGGACCGGTCTCGTCCAGCGACCGGAAGCCGTCCACCGCGGCGGACGCGTGCGGCTCCGCGTCCGCCGGACGCCCGGTCTGCGCGAGGATGCGCGCCTGGTCGTAGGACACGAGCGCGGTCTCCCAGGTGCGGGGCGGGCCGTCCGGCAGGGCCTCCAGGGCGGCGCGGGCCGCCTCCACCGTCGCGACGGCCCGCTCCGGCTCACCGCTCCACAGCAGGCACATCGCCGCGCGGCGGCGCGCCCGGACGGCGCCCTGCCGGTCGCCCGCCCCGGCGTGGGCGTCGGCGGCCTCCGCGAAACGCTCGGCGGCCATGGCGTCCTTGTCCAGGTTCGTCAGGATCTCGGCCGCCTCCTCCAGGAAATGCGCGGCGGCGCCGGGCTCGCCGTCCTTCGCGGCGTCCGCGGCGAGGGACGCGAACGTCTCGGCCCCGTCCTCCTCGCCCATCCCCTTCTGCGCGTGCGCCAGGATCAGCCGGCAGCGCCGCGCGGTGCCCTCGTCGAGCCCCGGCAGCGCCTCCTCGGCGGCCTCCGCCGCCTCCAGGTGCCGCCCGGTCTCCAGGTACCCGGCCGCGAGGTCCACGCGCACGTGGACGGCCTGCTCGTGCAGGCCCTCGGCCGTCCACGCCGCGACCGCCTCGGCGAGATCGGCGACCGCGTCCGCCGCGCGCCCCGCCGACAGCAGCGCGAGCCCCCGCTCGGTGTGCGCCATCGCCCGCATCGGCGACGGCTCCCGCAGCGCGCCGATCGCCTCGTCGAGCAGCGCGAACGTCTCCTCCGCCGCACCGGCGCCGCCGTCCGCCGGGGCGGTGCCGTCCTCCGCCGGGGGCCGCCGGACGAGGGTCTGGGCGAGCAGCAGCGCGGGCGACGCCACCGTGTCGGGTTCGTCCGACGCGCGGGTCTCGGAGAGGGACCGGCGCAGCGCCGCGACCGCGCCGTCCTCGTCGCCGGCCGCCAGCAGCGCGCGGCCCCGCAGGAACCACAGCTCACCGGCCCGGTCGGGGGCGTCGTCCGGGACGGCCCGGTCCAGCGTGGCGAGCGCCTCGTCGGGACGGTCGCGGTCCAGGTGGGCGCCGGCGAGCCGGAACAGCGCCGCCGTCGCGGCACCGTCCTCCTCCGGATGCGCGGCGAAATGATCGGCCGCCGCAATCATGTCGGCCAGACCGCTCTCGTCGCCCAGATCGAACCTCAGCGCCCCGAGCCGGCTCAGCACCCGGTGCCGCAGCCCCTCCTCGCCCAGCTCCGCGAACCGCCCGGCCGCCTCCGCCCAGCACGCGACCGCGCCCTCGCGGTCGCCGTCCATCGCCCGCTCAACGCCCCGGCCGTCCAGCCGCCGGGCGATCTGCAGCGGGGTCGGCGCGGCCGCCTCGGCGAGCGCGTCGAAACGCCGCCACGCGGCCAGGGTGCGCACCATGTCGCGGCGGGTCCGGCGCGCGTCGCCGATCGCGAGGAGCTCGTCGAGGTCGTCGATGGACTCGATGTCGCCGTCCCCGGCCTCGGGCTCCGGCGCCCGGGCAGGAGCCGGAGCCGGTGCCGGGCGGCGGTGATGCGCGGCCAGCGGGACGAACCCGAACACCGGCTCGGCCGCCAGCAGCGCCCGCACCTTGCCGCCCTGGTGGGACGTGCCGTTGCGGGCGTCGAACCGGGCCGCGAGATCCGTCGCGCGGCCCTCCAGCTCGGCGCGCAGCTCCGCCACCGGCACGTCCGCCGCCGGCCGGCCGCCCGACGCCGGACGGCGGACCGTCACCGCGTCCCGCCCCGACGCCGCGACCCGCCCCAGCACCGCGGCCGCCGCCGCGGCGAACATCATCTCCGCGTGCGCGTGCGGCGCCCGGTCCAGCCACCCGAGATGCCGCTGCACGATCTCCAGCCCGCGCGCGTCGTTCCCGGTCAGCACGCAGAACTCCAGATGATCGGCGATGTCGCCGAGATCGGCGACCTGCCGGCGGTGCGCCCGGTACGCCCGGCGGTGCGCGTCGGCCGCCGCCTCGGGACGGCCCGTCCGCAGGTACACCGGCAGCATCGCCGTCTGGATGCCCTGCGGCTGCTCCTTGCACGACAGCTCGGACGCCAGCACCGGCGCCGCGATCTCCGCCGCCTCCTCGTACCGCCCGGCGTCCGCGAGATGCGCCACCATGCCGGTCGGGTCGCAGCCCTCGCAGTCCGACAGCTGGTCCCGCTGCGCCGCCCGCCACTTGGCGAACCAGTCGTCCGCCGACGGATCCCCGAGATGCCGCGCCACGATGTGCCGCCGCCGGTACACCGCCTGGAGGCTGTGGCCGCCCGCCCGGTAGCGGCGCTCCATGTCGTCCAGCACCGCCCGCGTCCGGTCGAGGGGGATCTCCGGGAACTTCGTCAGGGAGCTCACCACCGCCTTCATCTGCCACAGCAGCACCAGCGGCTCGTCGAACCGGCCGGGATCGCGGTCGTGCTCGGCCAGCGTCCGCCCGAACGTCGCGAACGCCTTCGCCGGCTCGCCGCCGAACTGGTACGCGTCGGTCAGCCGGACCCGCACCCGGAACGCCAGCACCTCGTCGCCGGCCTCCTCCGCGCGGCGCAGCGCGTCCTCCACCAGGACGGTCCGCGCCTCCCCGTACGGAAGCTCCCCCGCCCGCGTCATCAGCGCGTACACGTCGTCGATGCTCACTGGCCCGCCTCCGGAGGGTGGACGGCCCACTCCAGCAGGCCGATGAACGAACGGTTCAGCACCGCCGTGTCCGCGGGACGCAGCGGATGGTGCCCGAGCAGCAGCGCCTGCCCGTACAGCGCCTGCACGGCCGGCTCCACCGGCCCGTCCGCGCCGAGCGCCGTAACACGCCGCGTCAGCGGATTGCGGTAGTTCAGCACCAGCTGCGGGCGCTCCACCCCCGCCGACGCGCCCACCGCGCCGAGCACGTCCGCCCAGAGCTCGCCAGCCTCCTCCCGCGCCCGCGACAGCTCCTCCCGGAACTGCGCGTCCCGGCTGGTCAAGTACAGCGCCGGCAGCGACGCCGGATCGAAGTCGCGGACGACCACCTCGCAGCCAAGCCGCTCCACGGCCCGCTGCGCCGCCGCCAGGAACGGCCGCAGCGCCAGCTCCGCCGCCGGATCCAGCAGCCCGAACGCCGTCGCCAGCTCGGACGCGTCCAGCCGGGACAGCCGGACGTCCGGATCGAGGTCCGGCAGCCGCTCGATGATCTCCGTGTCGTGCACGTAGCCGCCGTTGACGAGGCCGACGCCCTGCGCGCCCGCCACCGCCGACAGCCGCCGGAACTCCTCCACGCTCCCGGTGAACCGGCCGTCCGGATGCCGCCGCCGGAACTCGTGCAGCGTCATCGGGCCCGCCGACGTCTCGTACTCCATCCACCGGTCGACGATCCGCAGCATGTCGTCGTCGTGCAGCGCCATCGCCTTCACGCCGAGCTGGTGCAGCCGCAGGAACGCGCGCAGCCGCGACGGATCGGTCTCCGCCAGCCGCACCAGCCACTGCCGCAGCACCTCACCGAGGCCCTGCCGCGCCGACTCCAGCAGCTCGTCCTCGAACAGCGCCTCCCGGCTCGCCGTCGGCCGCAGCTCCCCCGCGTCCACCACGCACCGGACGAAGAACGCCCACTCCGGCAGCAGCCCCTGCACGCTCTCCGCCAGCAGCATCCGCTTCAGGTACACGCGGTGCGCGCCGCGGGCCGTCGGCGACACCGGCTCCGGCAGGACGAACGCGACCCCGGTCAGCCCCGCCTCCGCCACCTCCAGGTCCACCACGTCGAACGGCGTGAACCCGTACAGCTCCTCGCAGTACCGCTCCAGCGCGCGCCGCCGCGCCGCCGGATCGCGGTAGGACGCCCGCCACGGCGGGCCCTCCCCCGTGACCGCGACACCGTCCACGACCAGCTCGATCGGGAGCAGCGACCCGTAGGTGCGGGCCAGCTCCGCCACCACCGGCGCGCTCAGCAGCTCCGCCGACCCCGGCCGCGCCCGCAGCGTCACCGTCGTGCCCGGCTCGTCGCGCTCCCCCGGCTCGACCCGGTAGCTGCCCTCCGACCGGCCCGTCCACCGGACCGCGTCGCCGCCCTTCGCGGACCGCGACACCACCTCGATCTCGTCCGCCACCAGGAACCCCGACAGCAGCCCGATGCCGAACTGGCCGAGGAAGTCGTGCCGCGCGAACCCCAGCTCGTCCCGCTTCGACGACCGGCCGATCGTGGCCAGCAGCGTGTGCACCTCGTCCGCCGTCAGCCCCACGCCGTCGTCGTGCACCCGCAGCGCCCCGCCGCCGGTCTCGATCACCACCCGGCCGCCGCCACCGCCCCGCGCCGTGATCGCGTCCACCGCGTTCTGCAGCAGTTCCCGCAGGTACACCCGCGGGCTCGCGTACAGATGGCGGCTGAGCAGATCCACCACCCCGCGCAGATCCACCTGGAAAGCCCGATCCGCCACCCGCGTCCCTCCCCGTCGCCTTCGAACGCGATCACACCCTAACGACCGCTGCCGACAGGTTCGCGGGAATTACGACGCGAACGAGCCCCGGACCGCGAAGGTCCGGGGCTCGCGCGTAGGCCGTACGGGTACGGGCCGGTCAGATCAAGCGGCCGGTCAGATCAGGCCGAGCTTGCGGACGGCGTCGCGCTCCTCCGCCAGCTCGTTCACCGACGCGTCGATCCGCGCGCGGGAGAAGTCGTCGATCTCCAGGCCCTGGACGATCTCCCACTTGCCGTCCTTGGTGGTGACCGGGAACGAGGAGATCAGGCCCTCCGGCACGCCGTAGGAGCCGTCCGACACGACCGCCATCGACGTCCAGTCGCCGTCGGCGGTGCCGTTCACCCAGGTGTGCACGTGGTCGATCGCCGCGGACGCCGCCGACGCCGCCGACGACGCGCCGCGCGCCTCGATGATCGCGGCGCCGCGCTTGGCGACGGTCGGGATGAAGTCGTTCTCCAGCCACGCCTGGTCGTTCACGGTCTCGGCCGCGTTCTTGCCGCCGATCTCCGCGTGGAACACGTCCGGGTACTGGGTGGCGGAGTGGTTGCCCCAGATCGTCATCTTCTTGATGTCGGCAACGGACACGCCCGCCTTCTTCGACAGCTGCGCGAGGGCGCGGTTGTGGTCCAGGCGGGTCATCGCGGTGAACCGCTCGGCCGGGACGTCCGGCGCGTGCTGCTGCGCGATCAGCGCGTTGGTGTTGGCCGGGTTGCCGACCACCAGCACCTTGACGTCGTCGGCGGCGCCGGCGTTGATCGCCTCGCCCTGCGGCTTGAAGATGCCGCCGTTGGCCTCCAGCAGGTCGCCGCGCTCCATGCCCTTCGTGCGCGGGCGGGCGCCGACCAGCAGCGCCACGTTCGTCCCCTCGAACGCCTTGGTCGCGTCGTCGAAGATGTCGATGCCGCTCAGCAGCGGGAACGCGCAGTCGTCCAGCTCCATCGCGGTGCCCTCGGCGGCCTTCACCGCCTGCGGGATCTCCAGCAGCCGCAGGCGGACGGGTACGTCCGCGCCGAGCAGGTGCCCGGAGGCGATGCGGAACAGCAGCGCGTAGCCGATCTGGCCCGCGGCGCCGGTAACGGTGACATTGACTGGGGTGCGCGTCATGCGTCCTTCTCCTGCTGTGACCTGACGGGGCTCAGGCGGCCATCCTTCGAACCCGACCGCCGAAGAGCACCCAAGGAACCGGTCCGCCGCACGGGTTCTCTCGCCGTCGAGATATTTCCGACGTCAGGCTATCGCGCGCGGCCCGCCCGTCATGCGCCAGGTGCCCGCCCCGGCATGGTTCACACCCGCACCGGTCCACGAGACGCAAAAGGCCGCCCCGGACGAACCGGGACGGCCTCGCGAACCGAAGAGCGACGGGATCAGGCGTTGATCTTCTTCTGGAGGTTGGTGTCGAGCGCCTCCAGGAAGCCCTGCGTGGTCAGCCAGGGGGTGTCGCCACCGACCAACAGAGCCAGATCCTTGGTCATCTGGCCGGACTCGACGGTCTCGACGCAGACGGCCTCCAGCTTGCGCGCGAAGTCGATGACCTCGGGCTGGCCGTCGAGCTTGCCGCGGTGCTCGAGGCCACGGGTCCAGGCGAAGATCGACGCGATGGGGTTGGTCGACGTCGGCTTGCCCTGCTGGTGCTGCCGGAAGTGCCGGGTCACCGTGCCGTGCGCGGCCTCGGCCTCGACGGTCTTGCCGTCGGGCGTCATGAGGACGGAGGTCATGAGGCCGAGCGAGCCGAAGCCCTGCGCGAGGGTGTCGGACTGCACGTCGCCGTCGTAGTTCTTGGCGGCCCAGACGAAGCCGCCCTCCCACTTGAGCGCGGCGGCGACCATGTCGTCGATGAGCCGGTGCTCGTAGGTGAGGCCCTTGGCCTCGAACTCGGCCTTGAACTCGGTCTCGTAGATCTCCTGGAAGAGGTCCTTGAACCGGCCGTCGTAGGCCTTGAGGATCGTGTTCTTCGTCGACATGTACAGCGGCATCTCGCGGCTCAGCGCGTACCGCATGCTCGTCCGGGCGAAGTCGCGGATCGAGTCGTCGAAGTTGTACATGCCCATGGCGACGCCGCCGCCCGGGAAGGAGGCGATCTCGAACTCCATCGGCTCGCCCTCGTTGTCGGGCGTGTAGGTGATCGTCACCTTGCCGGGGCCGGGGACCACGAAGTCGGTCGCCTTGTACTGGTCGCCGTGGGCGTGGCGGCCGATGATGATCGGCTTCGTCCAGCCGGGCACCAGGCGCGGGATGTTCGACACCACGATGGGCTCACGGAAGATCACGCCGCCGAGGATGTTGCGGATCGTTCCATTGGGGGAACGCCACATCTTCTTCAGGCCGAACTCTTCGACGCGCGCCTCGTCGGGGGTGATGGTGGCGCACTTGACGCCGACGCCGTGCTCGGCGATGGCGTTCGCGGCGTCGATGGTGACCTGGTCGTCCGTGGCGTCACGGTGCTCGATCCCCAGGTCGTAGTACCTCAGGTCGACGTCGAGGTAGGGCAGGATCAGCTGGTCCTTGATGAATTTCCAGATGATCCGCGTCATTTCGTCGCCGTCGAGTTCGACGACCGGGCCCGCTACTTTGATCTTGGGCATGCTGTTGCTGTCCCTTTCCTACACCTGGCCAGCAGTCCTTGTAAGGCTCAACTGGCAAGGCTAGCCGAGGCCCGGGTGCGGTCTAGACCTGGGCTCCTGGCGAGGGTGGTCGCACCCCTGGCGACCTGCGGATATATCGTTAGCCGGGCGAACCGTCCCGGCGCCGGAGGAGCAGCAGCCGCACTCCGCGGGCCGCCATGACCAGGGCGATCAGCACGCCGAACGCGCCGGCCCCGATGAGGCCGGTCTTGTTCATCGGGGGGATGCTGAGCGCGACGAACGCGACCATCTCGCCGAGGATGACGAGCGTCCAGCAGTCGATCGGGCGGCTGCGGACGGCGAGCAGGCCGAGCTGGGACTCCGGCAGCAGGAGCCGCGCGAGCGCGCCGAACAGCAGCGCGGCGGCCATCAGGCCGGAGCCCTTGCGGAAGTAGTTGAGGGCGCAGAGGGCGAGGCCGCCGCCGACGCCGCTGAGCACGATGAGGTACGGCAGCCGCGCGAGCCACTGGGGGGCGGCGCTCTTGCCGCGCGGCGCCTTGCGCCGGCGCCGGTGCACCTGCGTGCTCATGGGTCAACGGTAATGCCGATCGGCGCGTGGCACGACATCGCGGGGCGGCGGGGCGGGTCGTGCTGAGCCGGGTGAGGGGTCCGGTGATCGTTCCTCCGGATCGGCGGCCGGACTTGTGCTCCGGCGACGGAATCGCACCCGGTCCGGCTGGTGGCGAAGAGCCCCGAATGCCTTGCGCCATCGGTGCTACTCGCCAGTAGGAGGGTGTGACGGGGGTCCGCCCGGGTAACCCGGCAGACAGGGGTCGCTAACTAGCTGGGAGGACTGCCGTGGAGGGGCCGTTCATGCGGATCGAGGACAGCGGGCTGGTGGTGCCGCTGCGCCCCGACGTAACGACGGTCGGGAGAGGGAGAGGAGTCGACATCCGCCTCGACGACCCGAGTGTGTCCCGTTTGCACGCCGAGATCGTGCGGCGCGGCCCGTACGTCTACGTCGTCGACATGGGCCTGTCCCGCAACGGGACCCGTGTCAACGGCCGGCCGATCGCCCGCCGTGTGCTGGAGGACGGTGACGTCGTGAGCTTCGGCACGGCGCGCTGCCGGATGGGGGGCATCCCCCGTGAGGAGGTCGACCCGGACGTCGAGCTGCGGCGCGCCGTGGCCCCCGAGCTCACCCGCCGCGAGGTCGACGTGCTGACCGCGCTGTGCCGTCCCGCCCTGTCCGACGAGGCGTTCGTGGCCCCCGCCACGGCGCGGGACATCGCGGGAGAGCTGGTCGTGACCGAGGCCGCGGTGAAGCAGCACCTGCTGCGGCTCTACCAGAAGTTCCGGATCCCGGAGGGGGCCAACCGGCGCACCCGGCTGGCCAACGAGGTCATCGCGATGGGACTCGTCCGGCCGCTGCCGCCGGTGCACGTCCCCCAGCAGGGCCGCCCTCCGATCGACGGGCGCCCGCCGGGGATGCGGGGCCCGGCGGAGGCGCGCAGGCCGGGGGCGCCGGGACACGCGCCCGGCCATCCGGGTCCGGCGCGCACCGCGCACACCACGGCGGGCCGCCGGGCCAGCTGAGGTGCCGGACCGGCCGGGCCGAGCGTGCGGTCGCCCTCGATGGCAGCGCAATGAGGGCGATCGCCAGACCCGCCCGAGCGGGGCCGCGCAAGTGACGGCGCGGCTCCGTCCGGGAGTAACCGGGTGATGCGGAGGGGCCGCCACCGTGGGTGTCGGTGGCGGCCCTCACGCATGTCCGGGACCGGTCAGGCGGCCTGCTCGGCGGCCTCGACGACGTTCTGCAGGAGCATCGCGCGGGTCATCGGGCCGACGCCGCCGGGGTTCGGGGCGACCCAGCCGGCGACGTCGCGGACGTCGGCGGCGACGTCCCCGGTCAGCTTGCCGTCGACGCGGGAGACGCCGACGTCGAGGACGGCGGCGCCGGGCTTGACCATGCCGGCGGTGATCAGGCCGGGCACGCCGGCGGCGGCCACGACGATGTCGGCGGCGCGGGTGTGCGCGGCGAGGTCGCGGGTGGCGGTGTGGCAGAGGGTGACGGTGGCGTTCTCGCTGCGGCGGGTCAGCAGCAGCCCGAGGGACCGGCCGACGGTGATGCCGCGGCCGACGACGGTGACCTCGGCGCCCTTGAGCGGGACGTCGTAGTGGCGGAGCAGCTCGATGATGCCCTTCGGGGTGCAGGGCAGCGGGCCGGGCTGCATCAGGACGAGCCGCCCGAGGTTGGTCGGGTGCAGGCCGTCGGCGTCCTTCGCGGGGTCGATCAGCTCCAGCACCCGCTGCTCGTCCAGGCCCTTGGGAAGGGGGAGCTGGACGATGTAGCCGGTGCAGGCGGGGTCGGCGTTGAGCTCGGCGACGGCCCGCTCGACGTCGGCCTGGGACGCGGTCTCGGGCAGGTCGCGGCGGATGCTCTCGATGCCGACCTCGGCGCAGTCGCGGTGCTTCATGTTCACGTAGGAGCGGCTGCCCGGGTCGTCGCCGACCAGGACGGTGCCGAGGCCGACGGACACGCCGCGGTCGCGGAGCGCCTCGACGCGGCGCTTGAGGTCGGAGCGGATCTCGGCGGCCAGGGCCTTGCCGTCCAGAATCTGTGCGGTCATGCATGCCTCCGCGGTGTCTCGCCAGGGACCGAGCCCGGCTCGAGGTCCCGTCCACCCAGGCGCGCGGTGTCCGGACTGTCGTTCGCTCCCCGGTGGTGATCCACCTTGACCGCGCCAGTCGCGTCGAAACCCCATGGTAGCCGCCCCGGGGGCGGCGAGTGGCTCGCGGAAATCGCCGTGAAGTGGCCCTGCCGGACGCTCAGCGGCCCCTCATAGCGTGGACGCCATGAGCGACGAGTGGTTTGCCCGCCCGGTCCTGACCGGGCGTTACGTGCGTCTTGAGCCTCTTTCCCTCGACCATGTGGACGGGCTGTTCGAGGCGTCGAAGGAGCCGTCGATCTGGACGTGGAAGAACGAGCGCCGGCCGGAGACCGCGGAGGCCATGCGCGCCTGGGTCGAGAAGGCGCTGGCGGGGTGCGAGCGCAGGCTGCGGCTGCCGTTCGCGCAGGTCGACGTGGCGACCGGGGAGGTCGCCGGGAGCACCTCGTACTACGAGATCGCGCCGCACGACCGGGGGCTGTGCATCGGGCACACCTGGCTGGGGGCGCGCTGGCAGCGGACGGGGTTCAACACCGAGTCGAAGCTGCTGCTGCTCCAGCGGGCCTTCGACGACCTGGGGGCGATCCGGGTCGGCTGGCACACGCACGTCCGCAACGAGCGGTCGCGTGCGGCGATCGAGCGTCTCGGCGCGTCGTTCGAGGGGATCCACCGCAAGCACCGGGTCCGCGCGGACGGGTCGATCCGCGACACCGCCGTCTACGCGATGACCGACGACGACTGGCCGGAGGCGTCGAAGGCGCTGCGCGCCAAGCTGCGCTGAGCTGCGCTGAGCGCGCACGCCGAAGGCGCGCCGGGGGCCGCGCTAGTCGTCGGCGCGTTCGCGGCGGGCGAGGATCCTGTCGGTGCCGTGCCAGCCGAGCTGGCCCGCGAGCATCGCGGCGAGCACCGCGGCGACGAGCCCGACGGCCTGCCGGGACTCCATCAGCAGCGCGTCGGCCTGGCCGACGTGGGCGACCAGAAAGGTCGTCAACGAGTCC
>NZ_JBEYYT010000243.1:0-14078 GCF_040645715.1 Spirillospora sp. NPDC046719
GTGTACCCCACACCTTCCCCCCCCCCCCCCACTCCCTCACCCCCCCGCCGCAGCTCTCCCCGTGCTGGGGTCACCCCCCCGGGGGGGGGGGGGCGGCCCCGCCCCGCCTCCCGGCTGCGGCGCACGGTGATGTCGACGATCGTGCTGACCGTCACGCCCACCACCACGTAGATCACGAGCTGGAGCACCGCCTCCGGATGCTGCACGGTGAACTTCCCGATGGGCGGGGTGAAGTAGTAGTTGAGCAGGAGGGATCCGCCGATCGCCGCGAACAGCGCCGGATACAGCCCGCCCAGCAGCGCGACGCCGACGACGGCCGCCTGGAACAGCAGGATGTCGCTGGCCAGGGACAGCTGTTCGCGCAGGTGGACGAGCAGGACGGTCAGCAGCGGCAGCCCGGCCGCGGCCAGCGCGAATCCCGCATTGCGGCGCGCGGCCGGAAGCCCCGCCGATCTGCGCGCCCTCCACCGGCGGCCCTGGTTGGTCTCCTCGTGGGTCACCAGGTGCACGTCGATGGTCCCGGACTGCGCCGTGGTCGTGACGCCGACGCCGCGCGAGAACAGCTGGGCGACCCGCCCGCGCCGGGACGCGCCGAGGACGAGCTGGGTGGCGTTGACGCCGCGCGCGAAGTCCAGCAGCGCGTCCGGCACGTTCGATCCGACGACCTGGTGGTAGCTGCCGCCCAGGCTCTCGGCCAGGGCCCGCTGCCGGGTCAGGTTCGCGGGGCTGACGTCGGTGAGCCCGTCGTTGCGGGCGACGTGGACCGCCAGCAGGTCGGCGCCCTTGGTGCGGTCGGCGATGCGGGCGGCGCGGCGGATGAGGGTGTCGCCCTCGGGGCCGCCGGTGAGGGCGACGACGACGCGTTCGCGGGCCTCCCAGGTGCGGGCGATGCCGTGGTCGGCGCGGTACCGGTCGAGCTGGTCGTCGACCTTGTCGGCCAGCCAGAGCAGCGCCAGCTCGCGCAGCGCGGTGAGGTTGCCGACGCGGAAGTAGTTGCCGAGTGCGGCGTCGATCTTCTCGGGGGCGTAGATGTTCCCGTGCGCCATCCGGCGGCGCAGCGCCTCCGGTGCCATGTCGACGAGCTCGACCTGGTCGGCGCGGCGGACCACCTCGTCGGGGACGGTCTCGCGCTGCGGAACCCCGGTGATCTGCTCGACGACGTCGTTGACCGACTCCAGGTGCTGGACGTTGACGGTGGTGACCACGTCGATGCCGGCTTCCAGGATCTCCTCGATGTCCTGCCACCGCTTGGCGTTGCGCGAGCCGGGCACGTTGGTGTGCGCCAGCTCGTCGATCAGCGCGACCTGCGGCCTCCGCGCGGTGACGGCGCCGGTGTCCAGCTCGGTGAAGCTCGTGCCGCGGTAGTCGAGTGTCCTGCGCGGGACGATCTCCATGCCTTCCAGGAGCGCGGCGGTGCGCGGCCGGCCGTGGGTCTCCACGAAGCCGACCACCACGTCGGTGCCCCGTTCCCGGCGGCGGGCGCCTTCGGCGAGCATGGCGTAGGTCTTGCCGACGCCGGGCGCCGCGCCGAGATAGACGCGCAACCTGCCGCGCCCCATGCACACCTCCATCGTGAACGCCCGTGGTGGCGGGCCACCGGATCGGTTGTCCGGGGACCCGCCACGGCACCGGGCTCGAGCGGGATCAGCCGCGGATCGGGTAGGACCGGTCGAGGGCGATGTTGAGCTTGAGGACGTTGACGCGCCGCTCGCCCATGAAGCCGAGGTCGCGGCCGTCGGTGTTGTCCTCGACCAGTCGCCTCACCTGGGCGGGGGTGACGCCGCGCGCCTTGGCGACGCGGTTCACCTGCAGCGAGGCGTAGGCGGGCGAGATGTGCGGGTCGAGGCCGCTGCCGCTCGCGGTGACCGCGTCGGCCGGGACGGCGGGCTTGGCGGGCGCGGCGCCCTTGACCGGCACGACCAGGCCCTTGGCGTAGTCCTCGCCGTACTTGGCCAGCTCGACGGGCACTCCCTTGTAGGCGGCGATGAACGGTGCCTTCACCACGCCCTGCTCCTCGTTGAGGCTGACCACCCGCGTGGGGTGCGGGACGGTGCCGTCGGCGGCGCGGTGACCGAACACCGCCAGGACGGCTCCGGCGCCGCCCGGCGTGCAGAACGGCCGCGCGCCGCTGACGCCTTCGAGGTCTCCGACGGCCTTGCTGCGGGCGCAGACCTGGGTGAGCAGGCTCTGCTTGGCGTTCTCGTCCTCCTTGCCGGCCGCGATCAGCTTGGGGTCGGGCAGCGTGTCGACGACGTCCTCGGGTCCTAGGTTGCTCGCGGACGTGGCGGTCGGGTCGTAGCCGTCGCCGGCGTTGGACGGGCGGCTCTGGAAGTACTGCTTGAGCGGCTCGCCGCCGGAGCCGGTGAACGACTGGCCGATGAGCGCGCTGCCGACCGTCCGTCCGTGCAGGGAGACGTAGGAGCCGTCGGCGTGGTGCTTCAGGCCGGGGATCTGGGCGACCGCGAACACGGCCAGCGGGTAGGCGACGCCGAGCAGGACGGTCAGCACGAGCAGGGCGCGCAGCGCGGCCAGGTGCTGCCGGATCCAGGTGGGATAACGCATGTCAGGACATCCCCGGAAGGAATCGGATGAGAAGGTCGATGATCTTGATGCCGGCGAACGGCGCGACGATGCCGCCGAGCCCGTAGACGTACAGGTTCCGCGACAGCAGCTGGGACGCGCTGCTGGGCCGGTACCGGACGCCGCGCAGCGCCAGCGGGATCAGCGCGATGATCACCAGCGCGTTGAACACGACGGCGGACAGGATCGCCGACTGCGGGCTGTGCAGCCGCATGACGTTGAGGGCGTCCAGCCCCGGGTAGAGGCCGGCGAACAGCGCCGGGATGATCGCGAAGTACTTGGCGATGTCGTTGGCGATGGAGAAGGTGGTGAGGGCGCCGCGGGTGATGAGCAGCTGCTTGCCGATCTCCACGATCTCGATGAGCTTGGTCGGGTCGGAGTCCAGGTCGACCATGTTCCCGGCCTCCTTGGCGGCCGAGGTGCCGGTGTTCATCGCCACCCCGACGTCGGCCTGCGCGAGCGCGGGCGCGTCGTTGGTGCCGTCGCCGGTCATCGCGACCAGCCGCCCGCCCTCCTGCTCGCGCTTGATGAGCGAGAGCTTGTCCTCGGGCTTGGCCTCGGCGAGGAAGTCGTCCACGCCGGCCTCGTCGGCGATGGCCTTGGCCGTCAGCGGGTTGTCGCCGGTGATCATGACGGTGCGGATGCCCATCCGGCGCATCTCGTCGAACCGCTCGCGCATCCCGGCCTTCACCACGTCCTTGAGGTGGATGACGCCCAGGACCCGCGCGTCGCGGTCCACGACCTCCCCGACGACCAGCGGGGTGCCGCCGGACGCGGAGATGCCGTCCACGATCTGGTGCAGGTCGGCCGGGACGTCGCCGCCCTGCTCGCGGACCCACTCGCCGACCGCGGCGGCGGCGCCCTTGCGCAGCATCCGGTCGGGCGTGCCGTCGCCGGACTCGTGCAGGTCGACGCCGCTCATCCGCGTCTGGGCGGAGAAGGGCACCCAGGTGGCGTGGGACAGCTCTCCGGGCGTGCGTTCCCGCAGTCCGTGACGCTGCTTGGCCAGCACCACCACCGAGCGCCCCTCCGGGGTCTCGTCGGCCAGGCTGGACAGCTGGGCGGCGTCGGCCAGCTCGTCGGCGTCGACGTCGCGCAGCGGCAGGAACTCGGCGGCCTGCCGGTTCCCCAGGGTGATCGTGCCGGTCTTGTCCAGCAGCAGCGTGTTCACGTCGCCCGCCGCCTCGACGGCGCGTCCGGACATGGCGAGCACGTTGCGCTGGACGAGCCGGTCCATGCCCGCGATGCCGATCGCCGACAGCAGCGCGCCGATCGTGGTGGGGATCAGGCAGACCAGCAGCGACACCAGCACGATCCCGGTGACGCCGTGGGCGTCGAGCGCCAGGCTGTCGCCGACGCCCGGGTTGACGGACTTGGAGAAGATCGCCAGCGGCTGCAGCGTGGCGACGGCCAGCAGGAAGATGATGGTCAGCGCGGCGAGCAGGATGTTGAGGGCGATCTCGTTCGGCGTCTTCTGCCGGCTCGATCCCTCCACCAGCGCGATCATGCGGTCGATGAACGACTCGCCGGGGCGCTGGGTGATCTTGACGATGATGCGGTCCGACAGCACCTTGGTCCCGCCGGTCACCGCGGACCGGTCGCCGCCGGACTCGCGGATGACCGGCGCCGACTCGCCGGTGATCGCCGACTCGTCCACGCTGGCGATGCCCTCGACGACGTCCCCGTCACCGGGGATGATCTCGCCTGCCTCGACGACGACGTGGTCGCCCTGCCGCAGGTCGGGGGCGCCGACCTGCTCCTCGCGCAGGTCCGTCCGGTCCCGGGCCCAGCCGGTCAGGCGGCGCGCCACCGCGTCGGTCTTGGCGCGGCGCAGCGCGTCCGCCTGCGCCTTGCCCCGGCCCTCGGCGACCGCCTCCGCCAGGTTCGCGAAGACGACGGTGAGCCAGAGCCACACCGCGATCAGCCAGGCGAACACGCTCGGGTTCTCGGCGGCGAGGACCGTGGTCCACAGCGCGCCGATCTCCACGATGAACATCACCGGGTTGCGCCACAGCGTGCGCGGGTCGAGCTTGCGCAGCGCGTCCGGGAGGGACTTCACCATCTGCTTCGGGTCGAGCAGGCCGCCCTGGATCCTGCCTCCGCCGCGGTGTTCCGGCGGTCGCGGCGCCGAACCCGACGCCTGAACGGTCTGAGTGGTCATGAGTGGATTCCTTCGGCCAACGGCCCCAGCGCCAGCGCGGGGAGGAAGGTGAGCGCGACGAGGACGACGGTGACGCCGACGACGAGGCCGACGAACTGCGGCCGGTGCGTGGGCAGCGTGCCGTCCGACTCCGGGGCCTGCCCCTGCCGGGCCAGCGATCCCGCCAGCGCCAGGACGAAGATCATCGGCAGGAAGCGCCCGAGGGCCATGCACAGGCCGAGCGCGGTGTCGTAGAACACGGTGTTGACCGTGAGCCCGGCGAACGCCGAGCCGTTGTTGTTGGACGCCGAGGTGAACGCGTACAGCACCTCCGACAGCCCGTGCGCGCCGTGGTTCAGCATCCCTTCCCGGCCGCTGCGGGTCGCCATGCCCACGCCCGTGCCGACCAGCACCAGGATCGGCGTGATCAGGAAGTACATCGAGGCGAGCTTGATCTCGCGGGAGCCGATCTTCTTGCCCAGGTACTCGGGCGTGCGGCCGACCATGAGGCCCGCCACGAACACCGTGATGACGGCGAGGATCAGCATCCCGTACAGGCCCGATCCCGTCCCGCCCGGCGCGACCTCGCCGAGCATCATGTTGAACATCGTCATCATGCCGCCGAGGCTGGTGTAGGAGTCGTGGAAGGAGTCCACGGCGCCCGTCGAGGTCAGGGTGGTCGCGGCGGCGAACGTCCCGGAGTTGGACACCCCGAACCGGGCCTCCACGCCCTCCGTGGCCCCGCCGACCGCGGTCGGCACCGTCCCGTGGTGCATGAGCTGGAACACCTGGACGAGCGCCACGCTGATGATCGCGAGGGTCGCCATCACCGAGACGATCGCGTAGCCCTGCCGGTCGCTGCCGACCATCCGGCCGAACGTGCGGCACAGCGCGAACGGGATGAGCAGGATCAGGAAGATCTCCAGCCAGTTCGTCCAGGGGGCGGCGTTCTCGAACGGGTGGGCGGAGTTGGCGTTGTAGAAGCCGCCGCCGTTGGTGCCCAGCTCCTTGATGACCTCCTGGCTCGCCACCGGCCCGCCGGTGATCGCCTGGTGCCCTCCGGCCAGCGTGTTCACCACGTGGTCGTTGGCGTCCCCGAAGTTCTGCACGAGCCCGCCCGCGATGAGGACGAGGGCGCCGACGAACGCGATCGGCAGCAGGATCCGCAGGCTGCCGCGCACCAGGTCGACCCAGAAGTTCCCGAGCCGGTCGGTCCGCTTGCGGGCGAAGCCCCGCACGAGCGCGATGGCGACGGCCATGCCGACGGCGGCGGACACGAAGTTCTGCACCGCCAGGCCCGCCATCTGCACCAGGTGGCCCATCGTCGACTCGCCCGAGTACGACTGCCAGTTGGTGTTGGTGACGAAGCTGACCGCGGTGTTCCACGCCTGGTCCGCCTTGACCGGCGGGAAGCCGAGGCTCAGCAGCAGGTGGTTCTGCAGCCGCTGCAGCCCGTACAGGAACAGGATGCTGAGCACCGAGAACGCCAGCACGCTGCGCGCGTAGACGGGCCAGGTCTGCTCGGCGTCCGGTCTCGCTCCGATCAGCCGGTAGATCGCCCGCTCGACGCGCGTGTGCCTGGTACCGCTGTAGACGCGGTACATGTAGTCGCCCAGTGGCCGGTACACCACCGCAAGGGCGAGCACGAGGGATCCGATGAAGATGATCCCCGCGAGGGTCGTACTCATCTAGAAGCGCTCCGGGTACAAGAGTGCGGCGATAAGGAAGATGGTCAGGATCGCGGCGAGCACGAGACCGACCGCGTTCTCGACGGTCACAGCTTCTCCACGCCCCTCACCACTAGCCCGAGCAGGACGAACACGCCCACGGTCAGCAGAACGAACACCACGTCGCTCATAGTCGTTTTCCTTGTCGAATGTCATCGCGGCCGGAACGCCCGTTACGGCGGGCCGTCCGCCGATCGCGCTGGTAAGGGATCGCATGGGGGACCTTCGCGGAACGGGGCGGCACACCGTCCGCGCCCGTGTCCGCGCGTTCCGCCGGCCACTCCTCGGGCGGCGCCGGCCAGCCGGACGCCTCCCGCGCGGGGACGGCCCGGCGCATCCGCGCGCCCGCCGCACCCGCGGCGGCGCCCGCGCCGATCAGGACCACGGCCCGGGCGGCGTCCGACGGCCCGTTCACCACCAGGTCACCGGCCCCGGCGACGTCGAATCCCGTCACCAGCGCCCAGGCCGCCGTGCCGAGCAGGGCGCCCGCGAAGGGCGGCGCGGCCAGCGACCAGCCCGCCACGGACATCCCGGTGACCGCGAACCCCACCGGCCAGGGGGCGTCCTTGAGCACGACCGTGATCACGAACGCGCACAGCACACCCCCTCCGAGCGGCCATGCGGCCGCCTCCAGGCGCTCCATCGCGGCCTCCCAGCGCGCATCACGCCCTGGCTCCTTCCAGGGCACAATGGAGTAAAGCCCCGTTTTGGGGAGAGTTGACCGACCTTGACGCGTTTTTAGCGGCGCTGGCGGCAGTATTAACGCGTTCCTAACGCCGGGGCCCCTCCCGCAGTGGCGCAGGTCACCCGCGGCCATGGCGAGCGCACTTCACAGGGGCTCGCAAAAGCGACCGGAACCACTCCCCCGCCGCATTGACGCGCTTTTAGCGCGGTCGATTATCGGAGGTCGCGAAAGCGGTTTCGCGAGTCGCGAAAGGGAGCCGGGGCCAATGACCATCGTCAGCGGCCGCCCCTCACGGCCTGTCCCGGGCGGTGGCCGGTGGCGCGGGGGCCGCGGCATACGCTGGGATCATCATGAGGACGCCGAAGGACGGCACGCTGAGCCGCCGCAGGCTGGTCGCCGGATGGGCCCTGGCACTCGCCGGGCCGCCGCTGCTGACCCTGCTGCTCCTGCCGTGGCGCGGCGACCTGGGCCTCGCGTCCGAGCTGCTGGTGTTCCTGACCTTCACCGTCCTCGTCGCGCTCGTCGGCGGGCTCGGCCCGGCGCTGTTCACCGCCATCGCCGGGAACCTCCTGACGAACTGGTTCTTCACCCCGCCCTACTACACGCTCACCATCGCCGATTTCGAGCACGTCCTGGCGCTGGTGCTGTCGGTGGTGGTCGCAGCCGCGGTGTCGCTGGTGGTCGACCTCGCGGAGCGGCGGCGCCGCTGGGCCGTCCAGGCCGGGAGCGAGTCGGTGACGCTGAGCCGGCTGTCCACCACGGTGCTGCTCGGCGAGGACACCCTGCCCGACCTGCTGCGGCAGGCCCGGGAGACGTTCGCGCTGACGTCGGTGACCATGCTGGAGCGGACGCGGCACGGCTGGGACGTGATCGGGTCGTCCGGCGACGGGTACTGCACGGACCCGCACCAGGCGGACATGCGGGTGGAGGTGACCGGCGACCTGCTGCTGGCGCTGCGCGGCCGGGTGCTGCCCGAGGCGGACCGGCGGGTGCTGTCCGCGTTCGCGCACCAGGCGGCGGCCGCCGTGGAGCGGCAGCGGCTGCAGGCCGAGGCGACCCGCGCCAGGGAGCTCACCGAGATCGACAAGGTGCGGACGGCGCTGCTCGCCGCCGTCTCCCATGACCTGCGCACCCCCCTCGCGTCGGTGAAGGCGAGCGTGAGCAGCCTGCGCCAGGACGACGTGGAATGGGATCCCGAGGACCGGGCGGAACTGCTCGCCACGATCGAGGAGTCCGCCGACCGGCTGAACCGGCTGATCGCCAACCTGCTCGACATGACCCGGCTGGAGACGGGCGCGGTCGCGCCGCTCACGCGTCCGGTGGCGGTGGACGAGATCGTGCCGTTCGCGCTCGCCGCGGTGCCGGAGGCCCGGATCGAGGTGGACGTCCCCGAGACGCTGCCACCGGTGCTCGTCGACCCCGGGCTGCTGGAGCGCGCGCTCGCGAACGTGGTGGAGAACGCCGTCCGGCACGGCACCGGGCCCGTGCAGGTCGTCGCGAGTGAACTACGCTTCGGCCGTGCGGAGGGGCGGATCGAGATCCAGGTGGTGGACGACGGGCCCGGCGTGCCGGACCACGACAAGGACCGCATCTTCGGGTCCTTCCAGCGGCTCGGGGACGCGCCGAAGGGTGCCGGAGTGGGGCTGGGCCTCGCGGTCGCCCGCGGGTTCACCGAGGCGATGGGCGGGACGCTCGTCGCGCGCGACACCCCGGGCGGCGGGTTGACCATGGTGTTCGCTCTGCCGATCGCGCAGGACGCACCGGTGGCGGAGGACCGATGACGCTGGTGCTGGTGGTGGAGGACGAACCGCAGATGGTCCGTACGCTGCGGATCAACCTGAAGGTGCGCGGCTACGAGGTGCAGGCCGCGCCGGATGGCCGGACCGCGCTCGACCTCGCCGCCCGGCGCCCCCCGGACGTGGTGATCCTGGACCTCGGCCTGCCCGACATGGACGGCACCGAGGTGATCCGCGGCCTGCGCGGCTGGCTGAGCGTCCCGATCATCGTGCTGTCGGCCCGGCACGGGTCGTCGGAGAAGGTCGCCGCGCTCGACGCGGGCGCCGACGACTACGTGACGAAGCCGTTCGGGATGGACGAGTTCCTGGCGCGGCTGAGGGCGGCGATCAGGCGGTCCGCGCCGGTGGAAGGCGGCAGCGCCGTGGTCGCCACCGACTCCTTCACCGTCGACCTCGCCGCGAAGCGCGTCACGCGGGAGGGCGCCGACGTCCGGCTGACCCCCACCGAATGGCATCTCCTGGAGCTGCTGGTGCGGCATTCGGGACGGCTCGTGAGCCAGCGGCAGCTGCTGCGCGAGGTCTGGGGCCCGGCGTACGAGACGGAGACGCACTACCTGCGCGTCTACTTCGCCCAGCTCCGCCGCAAGCTGGAGCGCGACCCGTCCCGGCCCCGTCACCTGATCACCGAACCGGGCATGGGCTACCGCTTCGAACCCTGACCGCGCGCTAACGGCCCGGCGGCGAGCCGGGCGGGCCGTTAGCGGGCGAGGCCGTCAAGAGCACATCAAGATCGACGCCGTCACCGTCAAGAGCGCGTTAAGGAATCTGTCGACGCGGCCGGGTGGGGCGGTCGGATGGGACCGTGCGCAATGTCCTGACCCCCAAGCGCCTGCTGGTCGGCCGCCCCCTGCGGAGCGAGCAGATGGGCGAGACGCTGCTCCCCAAGAAGCTGGCGCTGCCGGTGTTCTGCAGCGACCCCCTGTCGTCCAACGCCTACGCGACCGAGGAGATCCTGCTCGGCCTGAGCCTGGGCGGGCTCGCGCTGTTCCACGTCGCCCCGTGGATCGCCCTCGCAGTGATCGTCCTGCTGACCGTGGTGGTGCTGTCGTACCGGCAGACCTGCCACGCCTACCCCAACGGCGGCGGCGCGTACGCGGTCAGCCGCGAGAACCTGGGCGTGAACGCGTCCCTGACCGCCGCGAGCGCCCTGCTGGTCGACTACGTGCTGACCGTCGCCGTGTCGGTCGCGGCGGGCGTGGCCAACATCGTCTCGGCCGTTCCGGCCCTGGCCCCCTACTCGGTGGTGCTCTGCCTCGGGCTGGTCGCCCTGCTGGCCCTCATGAACCTGCGCGGGGTCAAGGAGTCGGGGGCGGTGTTCGCCGTCCCCACCTACGGGTTCATCGCCGTCATCGGCATCGTGATCGTCTGGGGGCTGGTCCGGGCGCTGCTCGGCGACACCCCGCAGGCCGAATCGGCGCACTTCGGGATCGCGGCGCACCACCAGACCACCGGGCTGCTGGCCGTCGCCCTGATCCTGCGCGCCTTCTCCCAGGGGTGCACGGCGCTGACCGGCGTCGAGGCCGTCAGCAACGGGGTGCCCAACTTCAAGAAGCCCAAGAGCAGGAACGCCGCCGACACCCTGGCGATCATGGGCGGGCTCACCATCGCGATCTTCGCCGGGATCACCTGGCTGGCCCTGGCCTCGCACGTCCGGATCGCCGACAGCGTCTCCGCCCTCACCGGCGCCCCGCCCGGCTACGAGCAGAAGACGGTGATCACCCAGGTCGCCGCCGCGGTGTCCGGCTCCGGATCGTGGCTGTTCTACCTCGTGGCCGGGTTCACCGCCGCGATCCTGGTCCTGGCGGCCAACACCGCCTACAACGGCTTCCCGATCCTCGCCTCGATCCTCGGCGAGGACGGCTTCCTGCCCAAGCAGTTCTCCCGGCGCGGCGACCGCCTCGTCTTCAGCAACGGCGTCGTCATCCTCGCCGTCCTCGCCGGCGGCCTCATCTGGATCTTCAACGCCAGCACCACCCGGCTCATCCAGCTCTACATCATCGGCGTCTTCGTCTCCTTCACGCTCAGCCAGGCCGGCATGGTCAAGCACTGGACGACCGCCCTGCGCGCCGCGCCGCCCGGCGCCCGCCACGCGCTGCACCGCGCCCGGGCGATCAACGCGGCCGGCACCGTCCTGACCGCGCTCGTCCTGGTCGTCGTGCTGATCACCAAGTTCACCCACGGCGCCTGGATCGTGGTCATCGCGATGCCGCTGGTGTTCCTGATGATGAAGGGCATCCACCGCCACTACGCGCGGATCGCCGTCGAGCTGTCGGCCGGCGACGGCTCCCTCGCGCTGCCGAGCCGGATCCACGCCGTCGTCCTGGTCTCCAAGCTGCACGCCCCGACCCTCCAGGCGCTCGCGTTCGCCCGCGCGACCCGCCCGTTCGACCTGACGGCGGTGACCGTGTCGACGTCCGCCACCGACACCACCGCGCTCGAGGAGGAATGGGCCCGCCGCGACATCCCCGTCCCGCTCAGGGTCCTGGACTCCCCCTACCGCGACATCACCGGCCCCGTGCTGGACTACGTCGGCCGGATCCGCCGCAAGAGCCCCCGCGACGTCGTCTGCGTCTTCATCCCCGAGTACGTCGTCGGCCACTGGTGGGAGCACCTGCTCCACAACCAGAGCGCGCTGCGGCTGAAGGCCCGGCTGCTGTTCCGGTCCGGGGTCATGGTCACCAGCGTCCCGTGGCAGCTCGGCTCCGCCGAGGCCGCCTTCGCCCGGCGTACCGACGAGGCGGCGCTGTCCCCCCGCCACCAGGCCGCCCACAGATAGTCGGTCGAGCTCGCGTCCGCCGGCCGCTCGACGATCTGGACGTGCCCGGCCCGCAGTGCGGGCCGCTGCTCGACCGCTTCAAAGGGCACATCGGCCTCCAAGGGCACGTTCGATCGCGCCGCTGATCGATGTCATCGCCTCGACGATCCGCCGCCGGTCGCTCTCCGAGAACGCGCCCAGCCTGGCGCGCAGCACCTCCGCCATGCGGTCCTCGATCGCCTCGAAGGCGGCGCGGCCGCGCCGGGTCAGCCGGACCGTCTGGAAGCGCCTGTTCTCCGGCGACCGGTCCCTGATGATCAGTCGGTCCGCCTGGAACCGCGCCAGGACGCGGCTGAGGTAGCCGGGATCCATGCCGGTCCGCCGGCGCAGCTCCATCACCTCGGTGACGTCCCGCTGCGCCAGCTCGACGATCACCCAGCCCTCGGTCACGGAGTACGGGGCGTTCTCCCAGCTGAGCCGCAGACCGTCCACCAGGTACCGGTACATCCGGCCGAGCGCCCGCGCGTCGCCGACGAGGTCGCCGTCACGCGACCGCACGGCGGGCTCCGGCGCGATATTCATTGACCAAGTCAAACATATGTGCCCCCGCTTGTCTCCAGCCGGCGGTTCGGGCGCAGCGCATGCCGCTCGGGCTCCGCGATGGGCAGGCAGTGCGGCCCCAGCCCGGCGGCGACCCGGCGCAGATGCTCGATCATGGCCGACGAGGAGGGCAGCCGGTACTCGCCGGCCGGCGTCGCGGCCGCCACGGTCCGGGTCAGCGACGGCTCGCTCAGCGGGCGCACCACCAGGCCGGACGGGGTCGCCGACAGCGTGAGCGACGGGGCGAGGGCGACGCCCAGTCCCGCCGCGACGAGACCTCGCACCGTCATCTGGTCGTCGGTGCGGAACGCGATCCGCGGCTCGAAACCCGCCTTCCGGCAGGCGCGCGGAAGGACGTCGATGGTCGAGCCGTGATGCACGCCCTGGATCCAGCGGTCCTCGGCGAGGTCGGTCAGCCGGAGCCGCTCGCGGTCCGCGAGCGGGTGATCGAGCGGAAGCGCGACATGGAGGGGGTCCACGAGAAGCGGGCTGAGCTCCACGTTCGCCGGAACCTCCAAAGGCACCACGGGGAACTCGTAGACCAGGGCGAGGTCCAGCTCGTACATCGCGACCGCCGCCATCGCCTCGTCCCGGTCGATCTCCGTCAGGTCGACCTCCACATCGGGGACCCGCTGCTGGAACGCGCTCACCGCCCGAGGCATCAGCGTGGCGTTCGCCGTGGTGAACGACCCGAGCCGCAGCCGGCCGCCGGAACCGTGCGCGACGGCGGCCAGGGACGTCTCGGCCGCGCGCAGCTCGGCGAGGACCACCTCGGCGTGCCGCACCAGCACCCGTCCCGCCTCGGTCAGCCGCGCGCCTCGCGCATGCCGCACGAGCAGCTGCGCCCCCGCTTCCCGTTCGAGCACGGCGATCTGCTGGGAAACGGCGGAGATGGTGAATGAGAGGGCCTCCGCGGCGCGGGTCAAAGAGCCGTGCCGCGCCACCTCCCGGAGCACGCGCAGCCGCGTCACGTCGAGCATGGCGCAATGCTAGAACCACAGTCCGGGACTCCCCCGGCTCCCGGGGAAAGGCCCTTCCCGAGCCGGACGGCGGGCCGGGTGAGACCACGCCGACCGCGATGAGGACCCGCTTGCCGCGTCATCGTTCACCTCCTGGAAACGGACGCTCGGAAATTCGGCTTATCCGCCCTGCTTTTCCCGTGTCACCCGCAGCACCGCTTTCCCCGCCAGGCGCCGGTCGCGCAATCGGTGCAGGGTCGCCCGGGCGTCGCGCCAATCGTCGACGGCCGCGATGTCCGCTGCCAGCTCCCCCGCGGCGACCAGCCGGGCAAGGTAGGCGAGGTCATCCGCGGTGCGGGGGCCGTCCAGGTCGTTCAGCACGTAGAAGCCGCGCAGAGACGCTTCCTTCGGGTAGAAGTCGCTCACTGAGAACGACGTCGCGGCGCGCGAGGAATTGCCGAAAGAGACCACGGTGCCGTGCGGCGCGACGAGGCGGAGCGCCTCCCGCAGGGACTCACCGCCGCCGGTCTCCAAGACGAGGTCGAATCCCGCCTTCACCCCTTCGACGCCGACGACGACCTCGGCGGCGCCGAGCGCGGCGAGACCCTCGCCGCGCTCGGGCCGTCCGACCACCGCCGTCACCTCGGCTTTGAACCGCCGCGCCAGCTGGACGGCGAACCGCCCGACCCCGCCGGCCGCCCCCGTCACCAGAACGCTGGCCCCCGCCAGGTCACCTCGCATGCGCAACGTCCGCAGCGCGGTCAGCCCGGCGGTCGGCAGCGCCGCCGCCCGCTCGACCGCGAGCCCGTCCGGGACGGCGGCGAGCCGGGCCGCGG
>NZ_JBEYYT010000244.1:0-14025 GCF_040645715.1 Spirillospora sp. NPDC046719
CGAGGCGGCGCTGCTGGCCACCCTCCGCCGCGGCCGCACGGGCCGGATGAGCGACGTGGTCGCGACCATCCAGGAGGAGCAGGACCAGGTCATCCGGTCGGCGCTGCAGGGCGTGCTCGTCGTGCAGGGCGGTCCGGGCACCGGCAAGACCGTCGCCGCGCTGCACCGCGCCGCCTACCTCCTCTACACGCACCGCGACGTGCTGGAACGGCGCGGCGTGCTCATCGTCGGCCCGAACGCGACGTTCCTGCGCTACATCGAGCAGGTCCTCCCCGGTCTCGGCGAGACCGACGTCGTCCTCGCCACGGTCGGCGAGCTGCACCCGGGGCTGAAGGCGACCGCGGCGGACGAGCCCGCCGTCGCCGTCGTGAAGGGCTCCGAGCGGATGGTCCGGCTCGTCGAGGCCGCCGTCGCCGACCGGCAGTGCGCCCCGCCGGACGGCCTGCGCGTCGAGTACGACGGTCTCACCCTGCGCGTGGACGCGGAGAAGTGCGCGGCCGTCCGGGACGCCGCCCGCGGGCTGCGGCTGCCGCACAACGTGCAGCGGCGGCGGTTCGTCCACGACCTGCTGGAGGCCCTCGCCTACGACCGGGCCGAGCAGTACGACCGGATCATGGACGAGCCGCTCGACGAGCTGACCAGGTCCGGCCAGCTGCCCGGCTGGCTCCAGGAGCTGATCGACGAGTCCGCCGACGAGCCGCTGCTGGACGAGACGGACCTGCGCCTGGCCAAGGAGGCGCTCTGGCACGACCCCGCCGTCCGCGGGGCGATCGACGCGCTGTGGCCGGAGCTGACGCCCGAGCGGCTCCTGTCCGACCTGTACTCCGACCCGGAGCGCCTCGACCGCGTCGCCGCTGCGGCCGGCCTCGACCCCGCCGAAGCGGCCCTCCTGCGCCGCCCCGCCGGCGCGCCCTGGACGGTCTCGGACGTCCCGCTCCTCGACGAGGCCGCCGAGCTGCTCGGCAAGGACGACTCCGCCGAGCGCGCCCGCCGCCGCGCCGCCGACGCGGCCCGCGCCGAGGAGGCCCGCTACGCCGCGGAGGTCATGCAGACGACGGGCGGGACCGACATGATCCCCATCGAGGACCTGATCTCCGCGAGCGAGCTGGCCGAACGCCACGGCGACGGCGGCCCGCCCCTCACCACCGCGCAGCGCGCCATGGCCGACCGCCAGTGGGCCTACGGCCACGTCATCGTCGACGAGGCGCAGGAGCTGTCGGAGATGGCCTGGCGGACGGTGATGCGCCGCGTCCCGACCCGTTCTCTGACCGTCGTCGGCGACATCGCGCAGACCGGGAGCGCGGCGGGCGCCGCGTCCTGGGGGCAGATGCTCGACCGGTACGTCCCGGGCCGCTGGCGGGAGCAGCGGCTGATGGTGAACTACCGCACGCCAGCCGCCATCATGCGGGTCGCGTCCGAGGTCCTGGCGGCCGTCGCCCCGGACCAGACGCCGCCCGAGTCCGTCCGCGACGACGGGCCGCCGCCCCGCGCGGTCGAGTTGCCCGTCGACGAGCTGCCCAGGCTCGTCGCCGAGGAGCTGGCCGGGTTCGACGACGGCGCGGAGGGCCGCCTCGCGGTGATCACTTCGGCGGCCCGGCACGCGCGGGTCCGCGCCGTCCTGCCGGACGCCGCGGTCGGCGCCACGCCCGAGGCCCTCGACTCCCCCTCGGTCGTGCTGACCGCGGAGGAGGCCAAGGGCCTGGAGTTCGACTCGGTCATCGTCGTCGACCCGGCGGGGATCCTCGCCGAGTCCCCGAAGGGCGGCCAGGACCTCTACGTGGCCCTCACCCGCCCGACCCGCCGCCTGACGATCGTGCACGACGGCGACCTGCCGCCGCTGCTCAGCGGGAGCCTCGCAGCCGGTTGAGGGTCTCGGTCAGCTCGGCGGTGATGACGCGGCCGGCGGCGGCGGGGTCGCCGGCGCGGATCGCCTTGACGAGGGCGGCGTGCGCGGCGCGGCCGTGCGCCTCGTCGGACGCCCGGACGTCGACCAGGGCGACCAGGTCGAGGAGGCCGGCGCGCAGCACCGGGACGAACTCGGCGTGCAGGTCGACCAGGACGGGGTTGTGCGCGGCGGCGATCACGGCGGCGTGCAGGGCGATGTCGGCGTCCAGGAAGTCCTCCAGGGACGGGCCGGCGAACGCCTCGTCGCGGGCGGCGAGGGCGGCGTCGAGCGCGGCGAGGTCGGCGTCGGTGCGGCGCTCGGCGGCCAGCTCGGTGGCGCGGACCTCGATCATCATCCGGATCTCGTAGACGTCGGTGACGGAGGCGCGGCGGAGCCGGGCGGCGAAGTCCTCGTCGGGTTCGGTGGCGGTGACGAAGACGCCGGCGCCCTGCCGGGCCTGGACGAGGCCGGCGCCGGCGAGGGCGCGCAGCGCCTCGCGGACGGTGGAGCGGCCGACGCCGAGCTCCCTGGCGAGCGTGGTCTCGCCGGGGAGCCGGGTGCCGACCGGCCAGGAGCCGTCGGTGATCTGGTCGCGGAGCCGCTGGGCGGCCTGCTCGACGAGCGGGCTGCGGCGGAGCGGGCCGAGCGGCATGCGGTGGTCTCCCTTTCCGGGGGTCTTCCTTCCCGCGGGTCTTCCTTCCCGCGGGTCTTCCTTTCCGGGCGGGCGTCCTACGCTAGCGCCTCTCACGCACCGCTCAGCTTGTCTGAGGAGCTGAGGTGTGGCTAGAGTGACCGTCATGGCGTGGCAGGCCCTTCTTCTCGGCCGCCGCGGCGGGGCCTGATCCGACCGGCACCCCGCCGCGGGGTCCGGTGCTGCCGGTCGTCCGGCAACGGCGAGGAGACCGCCATGAACGAGCCCACCAGGACCGCCTTCCCCACGCTGCGCACCCCGTCCGGCCCCCTGGCCGACGGCGCGCCCTTCTGGAACCCGCAGCGCGGCAGCGCCATGCCGTCGCACCGCTACCGGTCCGTCCACGACCGGGTGCCGTCGCCCGTCCCCGAGATCGAGCGGACCTGGCCGTCGCGGCGGATCGAGCAGGCGCCGCTGTGGGTGCCGGTCGACCTGCGCGACGGCAACCAGGCGCTGGCCGAGCCGATGGACCCGGCCCGCAAGCGCCGCATGTTCGACCTCTTCGTGACCATGGGGTTCAAGGAGATCGAGGTCGGCTACCCGTCGGCGAGCCAGACCGACTTCGACTTCGTCCGGCACCTGGCGACGTCGGGCGCCGTCCCCGACGACGTGACGCCCGTGGTGTTCACGCCCGCGCGCCGCGACCTGATCGAGCGGACCTTCGCGTCCATCGAGGGCATGCCGCGCGCGGTCGTCCACCTGTACACCGCCACCGGGCCGGCGTGGCGCGACGTGGTGCTGCGGCAGGACCGCGACGGGGTCCGCGGGCTGATCCTGGACGGGGCGGCGGACGTCGCGCGGCTCGCCGGGGACCGCCCGGGCGTGCGGTTCGAGTTCTCGCCCGAGACGTTCAACTTCACCGAGCCGGAGTACGCGCTGGAGGTGTGCGACGCGGTCACGGAGCTGTGGGACGCCTCCCCGGACCGCCCGGTCGTGCTGAACCTGCCGGCGACCGTGGAGATCGCGACGCCGAACGTGTACGCCGACCAGATCGAGTTCATGCACCGGAACGTGGCCCGGCGGGACGCGGTGATCCTGTCGGTGCACCCGCACAACGACCGCGGGACGGGCGTGGCGTGCGCGGAGCTGGCGGTGCTGGCCGGCGCGCAGCGGGTCGAGGGCTGCCTGTTCGGCAACGGCGAGCGGACCGGGAACGTCGACCTGGTCACGCTCGCGCTGAACCTGCACGCGCAGGGCGTCGACCCCCGCGTGGACTTCGCCGACATCGACGAGATCCGGCGCACGGTGGAGCACTGCAACCGGCTGCCCGTCCACGAGCGGCACCCGTACGGCGGCGACCTGGTGTACACCGCGTTCTCCGGCACCCACCAGGACGCGATCTCGAAGGGGATGGCGCACCACGCCGCGCGGGCGGCGGAGCTGGGCGTCCCGGCGGAGCGGGCGCCGTGGGAGGTGCCGTACCTGCCGATCGACCCGGCCGACGTGGGGCGCGGCTACGAGGCGGTCATCCGGGTGAACAGCCAGTCGGGCAAGGGCGGCATCGCGTACCTGCTGCGCACCGGGTACGGCCTGGAGCTGCCGCGCCGCCTGCAGATCGAGTTCTCGCGGGTCGTCCAGCAGGCGACGGACGGCAGCGGCGAGGAGATCACCGCCGCCGAGCTGTGGGAGCTGTTCCGCGCCGAGTACGTCGACCGGGCGGGCCCGGTCGCGCTCACCGGATGGCGGACGTCCCACACCGGCCCCGGCCGGCACGACTTCACCGGCGTGCTGCGCGTGGACGGCCGCGAAGAGGAGTACACCGGGTCCGGCAACGGTCCCCTGGCGGCGCTCGCCGACGCGCTGGCGGCCGCGGGCGTGAAGGTGGACGTGCTGCAGTACACCGAGCACGCGACCGAATCAGGCCACGACTCCCCCGCGGTCGCCTACGCCGAGTGCCGCGTCGACGGCGTGGCGAGCTGGGGCGCCGGGCGCGACACGTCCGTCCTCACCGCGTCCGTGCAGGCGGTGCTGTCGGCCGTGAACCGCGCCAAGGCCGGCTAGTCGCGGCGCCGGAGCGGGCGCCGCCAGGACAGGCCCGTCCCGGGGATGCGGAACGTCATCTCGCGGCGCCCGTCGGCCGACCGGCTGTACCGGGCGCCGCGAACCCCGAGGCTGTGCCCGACGCCCCTCTTCGAGAAGTTGAGGCGGAAGGGCCCCATGCGTAGCGATTTCCGGTAACTCCAACCCATGATCGGCAGGATGCCCGGCCGGTGGGCCGGAAACGTCCGGCCCCTGTCCGGACGGTCCGGGATCCGCATTAGGGACGGTCCCTCTCGTCCGGCTCCCGGGACGCAAGAGCAATTCGTGCCCAAATCCGGCCGGAGTTCGCCGGAGCGGCGCCCTTTACGCGGCGCCGCTCCGCGAGGAGCCTGTGCCCCCGTAGAGATCATCCGCTCATACGGAGGTGCGGGTTGGCCAGGCGATCCCTGAGACGGACCCGGCGGACGGCGGCGCTCGCCGTGCTCACCGGCGCGGCGGTCGCCGTCGCCGGCGGCGGCGCGACGGCCATGGCCCGGACCGTCCCCAAGATCGTGGTGAAGGACGGCGTCACGCAGCCGGTCTTCTCCTACAAGGACGCGATCCGCGAGCACGTGTACGTGCAGTCGAGCGTCGACAGCGACCGGGACGGCAAGCCGGACCGCATCAATGTCGACATCATCCGGCCCAAGGAGACCGAGCAGGGCCTCAAGGTGCCGGTCATCATGGACGAGAGCCCGTACTACGACAACGTCGGGCGCGGCAACGAGAGCGAGAAGAAGACCTACGACGCCAACGGGAACCCGGTGAAGTTCCCGCTGTTCTACGACAACTACTTCGTCCCGCGCGGCTACGCGTTCCTCGCGGTGGACATGGACGGGACGACCCGCTCGGACGGCTGCCCGGTCAGCGGCGGCCCGTCCGACGTCCTCGGCGGCAAGGCCGTCGTCGACTGGCTCAACGGCCGCGCCAAGGCGTTCAAGGCGGACGGCACGCCGGTCAAGGCGACCTGGACGACCGGCCACACCGGCATGATCGGCAAGTCGTACGACGGGACGCTCGCCAACGGCGTCGCCGCGACGGGCGTGCAGGGGCTCGACACGATCGTCCCGATCTCCGCGATCAGCAGCTGGTACGACTACAGCCGCATGAACGGCGTGAAGTACTGGACGGACGAGCAGCCCGGCCTCGCCGACGTCGTCGACACCGACCCGCCCGAGAAGTGCGCCGCGGTCAACGCCGGTCTCGACGAGGGCGAGGACGACGCGACCGGGAACTACAACGCCTACTGGAAGACGACGGACTACCTGCGCGGGACCGTCACGCACGTCGGCGCCGTGCACGCGAGCATCTTCGCCGTCCACGGCGTCAACGACCTGAACGTCAAGGACAACCAGTTCGCGCAGTGGTGGCAGGCGCTCGCGCAGCGCGGTGTCACCCGGAAGGTGTGGCTGCACCAGCGCGGCCACGTCGACCCGTTCGACATCCGCCGCGACGACTGGGTGAACACGCTGCACAAGTGGTTCGACCACGAGCTGATGAAGGTCCCCAACGACGTGCTGAAGCAGCCGCGCGCCGACATCGAGGTGGGCCCGGACCAGTGGATCACCCAGTCGGACTGGCCGGCGAAGGGCGCGCGGACGACCGTCCTGCGGCCCGGCGCGGACGGCTCGCTCGGTGACCGGCGCGCCGCGACGGGCACGACCGCGTCGTTCACCGACGCCGCCGGCCCGCAGGACCTCGGCTACACCGAGGGCGACATGGTGTCGGACCCGACGACCGCGAAGCCGTTCCGGCTCGCGTTCACGTCGGGCCCGCTGCAGCAGACGGGACGGCTGTCCGGCACCCCGGACGTGCGGCTGTCGGTCAAGCTCGACAAGCCGACCTCGAACGTGACCGCGCTGCTCGTCGACTACGGCACCGACACCCGCGTCGACTACCTCGGCGACGGCTCGGGCATCACGACCCTGACCACCGAGGACTGCCACGGCGAGAGCGCACCGGGCGACGACGCCTGCTACAAGCAGACCAAGGTCGCCACGGTCACCTCGGATGTGAACGTGGTCGGGCGCGGCTGGCTGGACGTGCAGAACGCCTCGTCCCTGAGCGACCCGAAGCCGGTGACGCCCGGTAAGTACTACGGCATCCGCTGGCAGACGCTCAGCCAGGAGTACATGCTCAAGAAGGGCCACCGCCTCGCGCTGGTGCTGGCCGGCACCGACGCCGACAACAACACCGAGACGCCGACCGGCGCGACGGTCACGGTCGACCTGTCGGCCAGCTCGATCCGCTTCCCGGTCGTCGCCGGGCAGGACGGGGCGAGCGCCCTGGACGTCCCCGCGCCGAAGACCGCCTGGCACGGGCCGTCCAACGTGACCCTGCCGCGCCAGGACCGCACGCTGTACTGATCCGCCCCGTCTCGGGACCGGTGAGGCCGCCGCACCCGCACCGCGGGCGCGGCGGCCTCGCCGCATCCCACGCGCGGCGGGTTCAGCGGGGCGCGGCCTCGGCCGGGCGTTCCACGGGCAGGGGCGCTTCCACGCTGAGGACGAAGCCGTCGCCGGTCCGCTCCGCCGTCAGCACGCCGCCCCGCGCCGCGACGCGCTCGCCGAGGCTGGGCAGGCCGATGCCGCCCGGCCCCGCCCGTTCCGCCGCGGGGACGGCGGGCGGCCCGCCCACTCCGTCGTTGGTGAGCCGCAGCCGCGCGACGCCGTCGATGACGGCCGCCTCGATCGAGCAGCGGGTGGCGCGGCTGTGCCGCAGGATGTTGGTGACCCCCTCGCGCAGGACGGTCGCGAGGACGGTGTCGAGGTCGGCCGGCAGGTCCGCGACGTCCACCGCGTGCGCGACCTCGATGCCCACCGCGGCGAGCGTCGCCCGCGCCTCCCCCGCCTCCGCCGCGACCGACATGTCCCGGTAGCCGCTGGTAACGCCGGTCATGTCGGCGAGCGCCCGGCGGGACATGCCGAGGGCCTCCGCGAGCTGGCGGCGGGCCTCGTCCGGCCTGGCGGCCGCGAGGCGGGCGGCCACCTCGTTCTTCACCACGACCGTGGACAGGCTGTATCCGAGCAGGTCGTGCAGGTCCCGGGAGAACCGCAGCCGCTCCTGTGCGACCGCCGCGGCGGCCATCTCCTCACGCGCGTCCTGCAGCGTCGCGGTGAACCCGGCCATCCGCGCCAGGCCGTACACCAGGGCCGCGCGTTCGGCCGTCCAGACCACGAAGTAGGCGGTGCCCCAGTGCGCGGTGCCCCAGATGCCGAACGGAACGTCCTGGCAGACCAGCAGGGCGGCGGCCGGCCACCGCAGCCGGCGTCCCAGCAGCACCGCCGCCGCGCCCGGCAGGAACGGCAGGACGGCCCAGGTCGTCGGCCCGTAGAACGGCATCGGCGCGAACGTCAGGACGACCAGCCCGCCCAGGACCCCGTACCGCCGCACGGCGCCCAGCGGACGCCCGTACGCCCGCAGGCACCCGTACACGTACAGCGCGGCGTACGCGGCGAGCAGCAGCACGAACAGCGCCGCCGACCACGCGGAGTGCCCGCCGCGCGCCAGGAACCGCAGCGGATACGGGACGATCATCAGTCCGAGCGTCGCGGCGCCCAGCCCCGCGACCGTCCGGGCGGTGAGGTCCCCGGCGACGGTCCGCGCCCGCGCCGGCTCGGCCGGGCCGTCCAGCCGGGCGAGGTACTCGTGGGCGACCCGGCGGGTCGTGGCGAGGGCCGTGCGGGCCCCGCGCACCCCGTCGTCCAGCAGGTCGCGCGCCTCGTCCGGGCGCTCCCCGATCAGCGTGAGCGCGTGCTCGCCCCGCTCGATCGTCCCGGCCAGCGCGACGCCGATGTTCTCCTGGAGCCGCCGCGTGAACGCCAGCCGCTCCCGGGCGACCCGCGCCGCGGGCAGCGCCCGGAGGGTCTCCTCCAGCGCGGCCACCAGGTCGGCCAGCCGCGCCATGCCGTAGACGGCGACGCCGACGAACGCGGCCTGCCCGACGAGGAAGTACAGGGCCTCGGCGACCGTGGGGCGCTCGGCCAGCGACAGCGGCAGGTCCGCGGCGAGCACCGCGCCGAACCCGGCCCACGCGAGCCGTCCGGGACGGACGAGCAGCAGGACCGCCCCGCACAGGAACCCGATGTTCCCGTACCAGGTCGACGAGTACCAGATCATCGGGACGAACGTGAGGACGGCCTGCGCGGCCAGCGTCCACCGCCAGCCGGCGGGCCTGCCGCCGTCCACCCGCCGCACGCAGTTGCGCAGGTGCAGCGCGAGCAGCGCGGCGAGCAGCACCAGCGGCACGACACGCCGGGACGGCGGCATGCCGGACGTCATGATCCCGACGAACCCGCCGAAGAAGAACCCGATCGTCACGATCGCGATGACGGCCTGCGCCACCCGCGGGACGACGGCCGCCACACGCTGCATGGCGGAAATCTACCCTTACCTTGGGCAATGTCCGGGTTTGATCGCTAGAGGGTGACCTGCTGCCCCGGGTCGAGCAGGTGGAACCCGCCGGCGAACCCGGCGAAGGCCCCCGCCAGGGTGTCGCGCCCCTGCGAGAAGTGCGCCCAGCCCTCGAAGTGCAGCGGGACGACCTGCCGGGCGCCGAGGATCGCGGCGGCCTCGGCCGCCCCGGCGCTGCCCAGCGTCAGCTCGCCGTCCAGCAGCGGCGTGCGGGCGGCTCCGGCGAACAGCAGCGCCACGTCGAACGGCGCGAACCGCGCCGCGATCTCCCGCACCACGTCCAGGGACGCGTTGTCGCCGCTCACGTAGGTGGTGGGCACCCCGTCGCCGGTCAGCACGAACCCGGTGACCGGGCCGGTCAGGTGCTCGCTGCCGTCCGGACCGTGCCGCGCGGGCACCGCGGTGATCCGCAGGACTCCGCCGCCGGGACGCGCCAGCTCGGCGTCCTCCCAGGACGGCAGCGCGCGGACGGTGCCGCCGAGCCGGTCCGCGGCCGCCTGCGTGGACAGCGTCAGCGGCGCCCGCGCCACGTAGGCGCGGCCCCCGTCGTCGAGGTTGTCGGGGTGCTGGTCGTGCGAGAGCAGCACCGCGTCGACCGGGCCGACCTCGTCCGGCCCGGCGACCGCGTCCATCGTCTTGGTCAGCGCCCGGTCGCCGACCGGATGCTCGCCGGCCGCGTCGAACGTCGGGTCGACCAGCAGCCGCAGGCCGCCGGTCTCCAGGACCGCCGTCGGCCCGCCCAGATACCGGACCGTCAGGGACTCGGTCATCGCCCTCACCTCATGATCGTCGTCGGCACGCGTCCGATCGTGAAAGCCGGCGGGCGGCCCGGGAATTCCCGGGTCAGGACCGGTTCCCGGTGTCCTTGCTGGGCTGCACCCGCTTCGGCTCGCCCGGCATCTTCGGGTAGTTGGGCGGATACGGCATGTCGCCGAGGCCGTGGTCGCGCTCGTCGCGGTCGGCCAGCTCCAGCAGCCCGTCCAGGGAGAACGCCTCGTCGTCGATCGACGCGTGCAGGTCGCCGACCTTCGCGAACCGCTCCGGCATGGTGGCGATCGTGAAGTCGCGCGGGTCGACGTCGGCCAGCTCGTCCCAGGTCACCGGCGCCGAGACGGGCGCGTGCGGGGCCGGCCGGACGCTGTAGGCCGACGCGATCGTCCGGTCGCGGGCGTTCTGGTTGAAGTCGATGAAGATCTGCTCGCCCCGCTCCTCCTTCCACCACCGGGTGGTGACCTCGTCGGGGACGCGGCGCTCCACCTCGCGGCCGAACGCCAGCGCCGCCCGGCGCACCTCGGTGAACGTCCAGCGCGGCTCGATCCGCACGTAGATGTGCACGCCGCCCTTGCCGGAGGTCTTCACGAACCCCGTCATGTCCAGCTCGGACAGCAGGTCGCGGGCGGGGCCGAGCGCGACCCGCACGGCGTCGGAGAAGTCGGTCCCGGGCTGGGGGTCGAGGTCGATGCGCAGCTCGTCCGGATGGTCGACGTCGCCGTCCCGGACGGGCCACGGATGGAACGTCAGCGTGCCGAGGTTCGCCGCCCAGGCGATCACCGCGACCTCGGTCGGCCGGACCTCGTCGGCGAACCGCCCGCTGGGGAAGGCGATCCGGGACGTCCGCACCCAGTCGGGCGCCCCCTTGGGCACGCGCTTCTGGTAGAACGCGTCGGACTTGCCCGCGCCGAAGCCCGCCTGGCCGCGCGCGTAGTCCTCCCGGGTGGCCATCTTCGCGCCCTCGAAGACGCCGGCCGGCCAGCGCTCCAGCGTGGTGGGCCGGTCGCGGGTGGCCCGCAGGATGCCCTCCCCCACGGCGATGTAGTACTCCACGAGCTGCCGCTTGGTGTAGCCGTGCTCGGGGAAGTAGACCTTGTCGGGATTGGTCACCTTGACGAGCCGATCCCCTACCGGGATCTCGATGAAGGGCGAGGCCATGACTGCACGTTAACCCAGGGATACGACAGTCTCCGGGAGCGGCCTCTCCGGGTACCTTCGAAGCATGGAGAAGATCCGCAAGAGCGAGGAAGAGTGGCGGGCCCGGCTCAGCCCCGAGGAGTTCCACGTGCTCCGCGAGGCGGGCACCGAGAAGCCCTTCACCGGCGAGTACACCGACACCAAGACCGTCGGCGTCTACCGTTGCCGCGCCTGCGGGACGGAGCTGTTCCGGTCGGAGACCAAGTTCGAGAGCCACTGCGGCTGGCCGTCGTTCTACGCGCCGTCCGACTCCGACGCGGTCACCCTGATCGAGGACCGCTCGCTCGGCATGGTGCGGACCGAGGTGCGCTGCGCCGTCTGCGACTCCCACCTCGGCCACGTGTTCCACGGCGAGGGCTACGCCACCCCGACCGACGACCGGTACTGCATCAACTCGGTGTCGCTCACGCTCGAACCCGCCGAATGACCGCAACCGCGGGCACGCTCCGCGCGTCCTAAGGACGACGACGCGCCCGCGGGAGGCCATCATGGGCGAGCACGGTCCCTACCAGAGCGAGCACGGGCCCTACGAGATCGCGTTCCTGACCGGAGGCGCCGTCCGGGTCGCCCAGACGGCCCTGGTCGCCCTGCACGAGGGGCGGCGCGTCCGCGTGTCGCGGGGGACGCACCGCGTGCAGGCCGTGAACCGGGAGGCGGACGACGCGGTCCAGGCCGCGCTCCTGGCGCTCGTCCCCGGCACGGGCATCCTGCTGGGTGACCTCCTCCAAGGGGCCGCCGGGTCGGAGGAGGTCCGCGCCATCGGGGACGCGCTCAAGGAGGCGGGGCTGGTCCGGGGCGGCCTGCGCGGCGCGCTCCGCCCCACCCGCGCCGGCCGGGCGGCGCGGAACCGGGCCGTCGAGGACGTCCCGCCGGACGGCCCGGGACGCTGCGCCGCCTTGGGCCCGGACGGCGTCGAGGACGCCAGGCTCCGCGAGATCCTGCTGACCAGGGACCCGAAGCCGCTGAAACTGGACCAGGGCCGCAGGCACGGCCACCAGAACCTGGAATCCAGCAATCTCTCGGACAACCAGTACGGCCTCTGACCGGCCGATAGGGGCCCCAGCCGGCTCTAGGGGGTGTCGGGGACCTTGCAGTCGTCGGAGTCGCTCTGCTTGTTGGCGAGGACGACGCTGCCGTTGTCGCTGCTCTTGCCGTGCACGAACACGCGCGGCTCGTCGTCGCCGCCGTCCTTGAGGTAGCCGACCGTCCACTCGCAGAGGGAGACGGCGGACTTGGAGTTCTCGTCGTCCTCGCCGAGGTCGGTGTAGACCCGGACGAACGTCCCGCTGCGCCGCACGTCCTTGACGTGCTTGACGATCTCGCCGCCCGGGTCCTTGGACCGCAGGTACGGCAGGGCCTCGGAGGAGAGCTCGTCGGGGTCGCCGGAGTCGCCGGCCGCGGCGAGGGTCGCTCCGGCGGAGGACGGCGCGGACCGGGCCGTGTGCGCGGCGGCGGCCGCCCTCGGCGCGGTGCCGGTGCCGCCGCCGGTCAGCGCCACCGCGGCGAGCGAGGCGACGACCGCCAGCGACGCGCCGCCCGCGCCCGCCGCGACGAGGCGGCGCCGCCCGGACGCCGCCGCGAGCATGCGGTTCCAGCGGGCGGACAGCGCGGACGGCGGCTTGGCGTGCCGCCCGCGGGAGGCACCGGCGGGAGTCTCGTTCACGGGCGGCACTTTACTGGCGTTGCGTCCGGATTCTGGGCGGATCGTTGGGATCTATACGTTCCCGTCGGGCAAGATCCACAATGTTCCGGTTACGGGAGGTTCGCTATGAGTTCAGCCAGGGGCTTGCGGCGGCCGGTGTAGAACGGGATCTCCTCCCGGGTGTGCAGCCGGGCGCGCGCGCCGCGCAGGTGCCGCATCAGGTCGACGATGCGGTGCAGCTCGTCGGCCTCGAACGCGAGCATCCACTCGTAGTCGCCGAGCGCGAACGCCGACACCGTGTTGGCACGGACGTCGGGGTAGTCGCGCGCCATCTTGCCGTGCTCGGCGAGCATGGCGCGGCGCTCCTCGTCCGGCAGCAGGTACCACTCGTAGGACCGGACGAACGGGTACACGCACACGTACGCGCGCGGCTCCTCGTCGGCCAAGAACGCCGGGATGTGGCTCTTGTTGAACTCCGCGGGGCGGTGCAGCGCCATCTGCGACCACACCGGCTCGCTGGCGCGGCCGACGGCGGTGCGGCGGAACCGCGTGTAGACCTCCTGGAGGTCGTCGGAGCTGGGCGCGTGCCACCAGAACATGTAGTCGGCGTCCGCGCGCAGGCCCGCCACGTCATAGGAGCCTCGGGTGGTGACGTCCTTCTCGGCCATCTGGTCGAGCAGGTCCCGCACCTCGGCGGCGTCCTGCTCGCCGAGCGTGCCGGTGTCGCGCACCCGGAACACCGACCACATGGTGTAGCGGATGACGTTATTGAGTTCGCGCGCCTTCGGCCTGGCCGCCGGCTCCGTCCCTGACATCGTTCGTTCCTCCTCGACTGCGCAGATGGTCCAGCACCCGGTCGGCCGCCGCGTTCGCCGAGGCGATGCAGGCGGGGATCCCCAGGCCGTCGTAGGCGGCGCCCGCGACGGCGAGCCCCGGTTGGCGGGCGACCGCGGCGCGGACCCCGGCCACGCGGTCGGCGTGGCCCACGTTGTACTGCGGCAGGCCGCCGCCCCAGCGGGTCACCCGGCTGTCGACGGGCAGCTCGGTGACGCCGGAGGTGGCGGCCAGTTCCGCCATCGCGGCGGCCTTCAGCTCCTCGTCGGGCCTCTGGAGCACGTGCTCCTCCCCGAACCGCCCGATGGAGCAGCGGACGGCGATGAGGCCCGGGTCGCGGTCGCGCAGATGCGGCCATTTTACCGAGCTGAAGGTGACGGCCTTGACGCCCCGGCCGCCCGCCTCGGTGTCGCTCTCCACGCCGGGGACGAGGTATCCGCTGCCGTCCAGGGGCTTGGGGAACGCGGTGGCCTGGTAGACGAGGGTGACGATCGCCATGCTCGCGGACTCGATGCCCGCGAGCGCGCGCCCGGCGGCGGGCACCTCGTCGGCCAGCAGCCGGGACGCGGGCGC
>NZ_JBEYYT010000245.1:0-13908 GCF_040645715.1 Spirillospora sp. NPDC046719
CGGAGCGGCCGACCCGGCTCGGGATCGGGTTGGACGGCGCGGGCGGCGCGGGCGGCGCGGGCGGCGCGGGCGGCGGCACCGGGCGGGGCGGCGGGGCGGCGCGCTTGGTCTCCGGCTCAGGGGCCGGCCGGGTAGGGCGTCCCTCGTCGAAGCCCGCCGCGATCACGGTGACCCGGACCTCGTCGCCGAGCGCGTCGTCGATGACCGCGCCGAAGATGATGTTGGCGTCCGGGGCCGCCGCGTTCGAGACGAGCTGCGCCGCCTCGTTGATCTCGAACAGGCCGAGGTCGGAGCCGCCGGAGATGGACAGCAGCACGCCGTGCGCGCCGTCGATGCTGGCCTCCAGCAGCGGGCTGGAGATCGCCATCTCCGCGGCGGCGACGCTGCGGTCGTCGCCGCGCGCCGAGCCGATGCCCATCAGCGCCGAGCCGGCCCCGGACATGACGGACTTGACGTCGGCGAAGTCCAGGTTGATCAGGCCCGGGGTGGTGATCAGGTCGGTGATGCCCTGGACACCGGACAGGAGCACCTGGTCGGCGGCCTTGAAGGCGTCCAGCACGCTGACCTGCCGGTCGGAGATCGACAGCAGCCGGTCGTTGGGGATCACGATGAGGGTGTCGACCTCGTCGCGCAGCGTCTCGATGCCGGCCTCGGCCTGCATCGCGCGGCGCTTGCCCTCGAAGCTGAACGGGCGGGTGACCACACCGATCGTCAGGGCGCCGAGCGACCGGGCGATGTTGGCGACCACGGGCGCGCCGCCGGTGCCGGTGCCGCCGCCCTCCCCGGCGGTGACGAAGACCATGTCGGCGCCCTTGAGCACCTCCTCGATCTCCTCCCGGTGGTCCTCGGCGGCCTTGCGGCCGACGTCCGGGTTCGCTCCGGCGCCGAGGCCCCGGGTGAGCTCGCGGCCCACGTCCAGCTTCACGTCGGCGTCACTCATCAGCAGCGCCTGGGCGTCCGTGTTGATCGCGATGAACTCGACGCCCTTGAGTCCCTCCTCGATCATCCGGTTGACGGCGTTGACGCCGCCGCCGCCGATACCGACGACCTTGATGACCGCGAGGTAGTTCTGCGGTGCTGCCACGACGAGGGGCCTTTCCGCTCGCTCTATCCGACCCGCCGGTCCGGTCTGCCGACCGTCCGCCGCGGAGTTTCCTGACCTGTGCGCTTTTTCGGCGCGGGCCGTGGGCGGAACCGACCGTCGATCCGATCCACCCTCAACCCTCACCCTCAACTTGAGGCTTACAGTTATGTCAACCTGAGGACTGATACGGACAGTAGGGCGGCCTTACCGCCAGGGTCAACTAACCTCCCCCGAACTCCACCGGCGTGTCGCACTGGGCACGGGTTTGCCCTGGTTGGCGACGGACGTGTCCGCCGCCTGCCGCTCAGTGCACCGCCGCCCGCCCTCCGGTCCGTCCAGGCCGGCCGAACTCCGGCCGACCGTTCCAGCGTGCCCCATCGGCCGCCCGGAATCGCCCCGACACACGCACCGGACCCGAACGGCTTGACATTCGACCGCCCCACACCGCTGATCAGCGCGTGATCAGGACCTCCGGCGAGCTGACGTCGATGGCGTGCAGGGACCGCCCCGACGCGGTGCGCTCCACCGAGTCCAGCAGCCGGATCTTCTCCGCCGCGCGCTCCGGCGGGCCCCACGTCACCGTCAGGCCGCCCTTCATGCGCAGCTCCACCGACCCGGGATCGGCCGCCTCCACCTCCTCGACCCGGCCGCGCAGCCGGTCCGGCAGCCCGGTGAGCACCTTGAGGGCCGCGAGCGTCGCCGGGTCGGACGGCCCGGGCGAGGAGACGGTCAGCTCCGGGAGCCCGGCCGGGCGCGACGCCCCGTCCGCGACGGTCACCCCGTGCCGGTCGAGGCGCTCGTAGCGGCCGCTGCGCTCCAGCACCGCCACCGGGACGCGCTCCCGCACGACGATCCGGACCGTCGCAGGCCAGTCCCGCCTGACCTCGGCGGACTCCACCTCGCGGAGCCGCTCCACCCGCGCCCTGACCTCCCCGGTGTCCAGCCGCGCCATCGGGACGCCGAGGCGGATCCCGGCGGCGGCGACGATCCGGTCGCGCGGCGCGAGCGCGGCGCCGCTCACCTCCACGTGCCGCACCACCAGCAGCTTCGAGCCGAGCAGCACCCAGCCGACCGCGGCCAGCGCGCCGAGCACGAGCAGCGCGACGAAGATCACTTTCCAGCGGCCCCCGCGGGGCCGGTCGGCGGCGGGCTCCGGTCCGGCCGCCGGGTCCTCGGTCCCGCTCTCCGGTTGGTCCGTCCGCGCCTCGGTCATGACCCCAGCTTGACAGTGATCGGGCCGCGCGGCGCCGAACGTCCGCGCGGCGGCGTGTCCCCCCGGACTCCTTCTCAGCGGGCCGCGAGCCGCTCCAGCACCAGCGGGCCGAGCGCGGTCACGTCGCCCGCGCCCAGCGTGATCACCACGTCGCCGGGGCGGGCGAGCGAGGCCGCCAGGCCGGGGACCTCGTCCCGGACGGGCGCGTAGACGGTCTCGGTCCCGGCGGGGACGGCGTCGGCGACGAGCGCCCCCGTCACGCCGGGCTCCGGGTCCTCGCGGGCGCCGTAGACGTCCAGCACCACCGCGACGTCGGCCATGCCGAGCGCGGCGCCGAACTCGGCGGCGAAGAACCGGGTGCGGCTGTACAGGTGCGGCTGGAACACCGCGACGATGCGCCCGGCGGCGCCGCCGGACGCGGCCTTCTCCCCCAGGTAGTCGCGGGTGGCCTCCAGGTCGGCGGTCAGCTCGGTCGGGTGGTGGGCGTAGCTGTCGAACACCTCGACGCCGCCCGCCTCGCCCTTGCGCTCCAGCCGCCGCATCGCGCCGCCGAACGCGGCGAGCCCCTCCCGCACCGCCGCGCCGTCCACGCCGAGCGCCTGCGCGACCGCGACGACCGCCGCGGCGTTGAGCGCGTTGTGCCGGCCCGGGACGCCGAGCGCCACCTCGCCGGCGCCCTCGATCGCGAAGCGGGAGCCGAGGCCGCGCGGGGTGAACCCGGTCACCCGCAGGTCGGCGCCCTCCGCCTCCCCGTACGTCCGGACGGTCAGCCCCCGCGCCCGCGCCCGGTCGGCCAGCTCCAGCGCGACCGGGTCGTCGGCGCCGGCGACGAGCGTCCCGCCCGGCTCGATCCGGTCGACGAACCGGGCGAAGTTCTCCTTCACCATCTCGAAGCCGCCGTAGTTGTCGAGGTGGTCGGCCTCGACGTTGGTGACGACCGCGATGTGCGGGGTGTACATGAGGAACGAGCCGTCGCTCTCGTCGGCCTCGGCGACGAACACGTCCCCGGTGCCCTCGTCGGCGCCGAGCCCCGTGGTGACGAGCTGGCCGCCGATGCAGTACGACGGGTCGGTGCCCGCGTGCTGCAGCGCGACCGTCAGCATCGACGTCGTGGTGGTCTTGCCGTGCGTCCCGGCGACGGCGACGGCGCGCCGCCCCGCCATCAGCGAGGCGAGCGCCGCCGAGCGGTGCAGCACCCGCAGCCCGCGCTCGCGCGCGGCGACGAGCTCGGGGTTGGCCTCCCGGATCGCGGTGGACACCACGACGGTGTCGGCGTCGCCGACGTGCGCGGCGTCGTGCCCGACGAACACCTTCGCGCCGAGGTCGCCGAGCTGGCCGAGCAGCTCGGAGTCGCGCGCGTCGCTGCCGGACACGGCGATGCCGCGGCGCAGCATGATCCGCGCGATGCCGGACATGCCGGCCCCGCCGATGGCGATGAAGTGGACCCGGCCGAGCTCGCCGGCCGGGACGACCTCGCCCGGGTCGATCAGGCTCATCGGGCGGCGCCCGCCGCGCGGACCACGTCGTACACCATCCGGGCCAGCGCGACGTCGGCGTCCCGGCGGCCCATCCGCCCGGCCGCCTCGGACATGTGCGCGACCCGGCCCGGGTCGGCCAGCACCGGCAGCAGGTTCCGGGCGATCCAGTCCGGCGACAGCTCGGCGTTGTCGACCAGCATGCCGCCGCCCGCCGCGACGATCGGCTCGGCGTTCAGCCGCTGCTCGCCGTTGCCGATCGGCAGCGGCACGTACACCGCGGGGAGCGCGACCGCGGCCAGCTCCGCGCAGGTCATCGCGCCGGCCCGGCACATCGCCATGTCGGCGGCGGCGTAGGCCAGGTCCATCCGGTCGCAGTACGGGATGGTGACGTACTGCGGGCCGCCCTGCGCCGGCTCCGGCTCCTCGGTGTTCTTCGGCCCGACGATGTGCAGCACCTGGATGCCGGCCTGCCGGAAGTACGGCGCGGCGGCCACCGCGGCCTGGTTCAGGGAGCGCGCGCCCTGCGACCCGCCGAAGATCAGCAGGGTCGGCAGGTCGGGCAGCAGGCCGAAGTAGGAGCGGGCCTTGTCGCCCATCGCCAGCCGGTCCAGGGACGCGATCTCGCGGCGCAGCGGGATGCCGACGAAGGTGGCGTTCGGGAGCGGCGAGTCCTGGTGCGACACCGCGACGTGGTCGGTGAAGCGGGCGCCGAGCTTGTTGGCCAGGCCCGGCTTCGGGTTGGCCTCGTGCACGATGATCGGGACCTTGCGCTTGCGCGCGGCCAGGTAGCCGGGGGTGGCGACGTAGCCGCCGAACCCGACCAGGACGTCGGCCCTGGCCTGGTCGAGGACGTTCGCCGCCGCGTTGATCGCGCCGCGCAGCCGTCCCGGGACCGACAGCAGCTGCGGGGTCAGCGTGCGCGGCAGCGGGACCGGCGGGATCAGCGCGAGCTCGTAGCCGCGCTGCGGGACCAGCCGGGTCTCCAGGCCCCGTTCGGTGCCGAGGCAGACGATCCCCGTGTTGGGGTCGTTGCGGCGCAGCGCGTCGGCGAGAGCCAGGGCGGGCTCGATGTGTCCGGCGGTGCCGCCGCCGGCCAGGACAACCCTCATGCTCGTTGACAACTCCTCAGCGTGTTCGACGTGTCGGGTGCCGTCCGCTCGCGTGCCGTCCGTCCCGCACTCGGCGCGTGCGGGCGACGGACGCCGGGTCGCCGGCACCCCGGCGGGGGGATTTCAGCGCCGTGCCAGTCCCAGCCAGCTTAGAGCCCTCACGACCGGTCCGGGGCCGCGTGCGGACAGTGCTTGCCGCGCGCCGGGCTCGCGTTTGGCGAACGCCAGCAGCATCCCGAGCGCGATCAGGGTCGGGATGAGCGCGGAACCGCCGTAGGAGACCAGCGGCAGCGGGATGCCGGTGATCGGCAGCACCCCGATCACCGCGCCGATGTTGACGATGGCCTGGACGACCAGCCAGGCGGTCGCGCCGGCGGCGGCGAGCCGGGTGAACGGGTCCTTCACCCGGCGGGCGATGCGCAGCCCCGCGTAGGCCAGCAGGCCGAACAGACCGAGTACGACGAGGGTGCCGACCAGCCCGAACTCCTCCCCGACGATCGCGAAGATGAAGTCGGTCTCGGCGTGCGGCAGGTAGTCCCACTTGGCGCGCCCCTCCCCGAGGCCGGTGCCGAACAGCCCCCCGGAGGCGACCGCGAACAGTCCCTGGATGCCCTGGTAGTTGCTGGTCAACCGGTTGCCGGCCGGGTCGAGGAAGCCGGTGAGCCGCTGCATCCGGTACGGCTCGACGATGATCAGGATCGACACCAGCAGGCAGACCAGGCCGGCGATGCCGACGAACAGCCGGCCCGGCGCGCCGACCACCCACAGCAGCGCCAGGAAGATCGTCAGCAGTACGAGGGTGGTGCCGAGGTCGTTGCCGAGCATGACGAGCAGCACCAGCACCCCGGCGCCGGGCAGCAGCGGCACCAGCAGCGGCCGCCACTCGGTGAGCTGGCCGAGCCGCTCCTTGCGGGCCAGCAGGTCGGCGCCCCACAGCACCAGCGCGAGCTTGGCGGGCTCCGACGGCTGGATCTGCACGGGCCCGAGGTCGATCCAGCGGGTGGCGCCGCCGGCGCTGCGGCCGAGGCCGGGGACCAGCACCATCGCCAGCGCGACGATCGACAGCAGCAGCAGCGGGTAGGCCAGCGCGCGGAACGTCCGCACGGGCAGCCGGGACGCCATCCACATCAGCGGCAGCCCGATCACCATCCACACGGCCTGCTTCTGGAACAGCGTGTAGGCGGACCCGGTCTCCTGCAGCTGCTTGACCGACGACGCGGACAGCACCATGGTCAGGCCGAGCGCCAGCAGCATCACCGAGCAGCTCAGCACCAGGTAGTAGGAGGTGAGGGGGCGGTCGAGCAGCCCGACCGCGGCGACCACCTGCTCGCGCGGCCCGGCCCGGCGCGTCCGCCCCTCCTCGGCCGGTACGGCGGTGGTCATGACGCCTGCGGGTCTCCGGCGGCGGCGAGGCGTTCCACCGCGGCGATGAACGCCTCGCCGCGGGCGGGGTAGTTGGCGAACATGTCGAAGGAGGCCCCGACGGGGGCGAGCAGCACGGTGTCGCCGGGACGGGCGAGCCCGGCTGCTTCGGTGACGACGCGGTCCATGGCCCCAGTGTCGGTGTCGGCGACGTCGACGACCGGGACATCGGCGGCGTGTCGCGCGAGTGCCTCGGCGAGCCGGTGCCGGTCGCGGCCCATCAGCACGACGCCGCGCAGCCGGCCGGCGCAGGTGCGCACCAGGTCGTCGACGTCCAGGCCCTTGAGGAGGCCGCCGGCGATCCACACGATGGACTCGTAGGCGGCCAGGGACGCGGCGGCCGCGTGCGGCTGGGTCGCCTTGGAGTCGTTGACGTAGGCGACGCCGCCGACGTCGGCGACGTGCTGGATGCGGTGCGGGTCGGGCACGAACGAGCGCAGCCCTTCCCGGACGGCCTCGGGCGGCACCCCGAAGGCCCTCGCCAGCCCGGCCGCCGCGAGCGCGTTGGCGACGTTGTGCGGCGCGAACGGGCGGACGTCCGCGAGCGCGGCCAGTTCGGCGGCCTCGGCCGCCGGGTCGGCGGTGAAGGCGCGGTCGACCAGCAGCTCCTCCACGACGCCGAGCTCGCCGGGGCGCGGCACCCGCAGCGTGAACCCGGCGCGCCGCTCGACGCCCTCGGCGCGCTCGGCGAGCGCCGTGGAGGTGTCGTCGTCGGCGTTGTAGACCGCGACGGTGCCCGGCGCGAAGATCTTCGCCTTGGCGCCGACGTAGGCGTCCATGGAGCCGTGCCAGTCGAGGTGGTCGGGCGCGATGTTCAGCACGGTCGCCGCCAGCGGCGCCAGCGAGCTCGACCAGTGCAGCTGGTAGCTCGACAGCTCCACCGCCAGCACGTCGTAGGGCTCGGCGACGGCCTCGACGATCGGCGTGCCGACGTTGCCGACGGCGAGGGCCTTGTGCCCCGCCGCCGTCAGCATGCACGCCAGCATCCGGACGACGGTCGTCTTGCCGTCGGTCCCGGTGATGGCCAGCCACGGCGCGGCGCCCTCCGGCCGCAGCCGCCAGGCCAGCTCCACCTCGCCGATGATCTCGACGCCGGCCGCGGCGGCCGCCGCGAGCAGCGGCGCGTCCGGCTTCCATCCCGGCGAGGTGACGACCAGGCCGGTGCCCTCCGGGAGGGTCTCGCCGTCGCCGAGCCGGACCGCGACGCCGCGCTCCGCCAGCTCGGCGGCCTGCGCGCGCTGCTCGTCGCCGTCGCGGGCGTCGACGGCCGTGACGCGGGCGCCCCGCGCGGCGAGCGCGCGGGCGGCGGCCCGGCCGGACACGCCGAGCCCGGCGACGCAGACGGCGAGGCCGTCCCAGGGACTCATCGTCACTTCTTGGGCATCCATTCCAGGTAGAAGATGCCGAGCCCCATCGCGACGAACAGCGCCGACATCAGCCAGAACCGCACGACGATGGTGGTCTCGGCCCAGCCGGACAGCTCGAAGTGGTGCTGCAGCGGAGCCATCTTGAACACCCGTTTCTTGGTCATCTTGAAGCCGCCGACCTGGATGATCACCGAGAGGGTGATCATCACGATCAGGCCGCACAGGATGGCCAGCAGGAACTGGGTGCGGGTGAGGATCGCGAGGCCGACCAGCACGCCGCCGAGGGCCAGCGAGCCGGTGTCGCCCATGAAGATCTTCGCCGGGGGGGCGTTCCACCACAGGAAGCCGAACACGCCGCCGAGCACGGCCGCGGCCACGACCGCGAGGTCCAGGGGGTCGCGCACGTTGTAGCAGTTGGGGACGAGCGAGGCCTGGCAGGAGTTGCGCAGCTGCCAGTTGCCGATGATCACGTAGGCGGCCAGCACCATGCCGGCGGGGCCGGCGGCGAGGCCGTCCAGGCCGTCGGTGAGGTTCACGCCGTTGGACATCGCCGCGATCAGCAGCAGCGCCCAGACGACGAACAGGTAGGGGCCGATCGAGGGGCCGAAGTCGCGCAGGAAGGACAGGTGGGGGTCGGCGGGGGTGATGTCGTAGCCGTTGGGGAAGTTCAGCGAGGCGACCGCGAAGACCACCCCGACGAGGACGATGCCGAGCATCTTGGCGCCGCTGCGCAGGCCGAGGCTGCGCTGCTTGAACACCTTGATGAAGTCGTCGACGAAGCCGACGAACCCCAGGCCCGTCATGAGGAACAGCACCAGCACACCGGAGATCGTCGGGGCCTGTCCGGTGACCAGGTGCGCGAGCGCGTAGCCGACGAGCGACCCGACGATGAAGACGGTGCCGCCCATGGTGGGGGTGCCGCGCTTGGTGAGGTGGGCCTCGGGGCCCTCGTCCCGGATCATCTGGCCGTAGCCGAGCCGGTTGACGATCCGGATCCACACGGGGGTGCCGACCATGACGAACACCAGCGCGAACCCGGCCGCGATGAGGATGTTGGTCATCGACCGGCCCGCCCGTCCGGCGCCAGCAGCGCCTCGGCGACCCGTTCCAGCCCGGCCACCCGGGAGCCCTTCACCAGCACGACGTCCCGCGGCGCGAGCCGCTCGCTGAGCGCGGCCACCGCCGCGCCGACGTCATCCACCTGCACGCACTCTCCCGTCCATGACGCCACCTCCGCGGCACCTTCGGCCATCGCCGCCGCGTTCGCGCCGACGACGACGAGGCCGTCCAGCCCGCTGCGCGCGGCGTGCCGCCCGATCCTGGCATGTTCCGCGGCGGACGAACCTCCCAGTTCGGCCATTTCACCCAGCACCGCGTACGCGCGCCGGCCGCGGGCCATGTGCGCGAGCACGTCGATCGCGGCGCGCGTCGAGTCGGGGTTGGCGTTGTAGGCGTCGTTGACCACCGTCACCCCGTCGGCCCGCTCGGTGACCTCCATCCGCCACCGGCTGGCCGGCTCCGCCTCCGACAGCCCCGCGGCGATCTCGTCCACCGGCAGCCCCGCCGCGCGCGCCGCCGCCGCGGCGGCCAGCGCGTTCGCGACCGCGTGCGAACCGTACAGCCGCAGCGCGACCGGCGCCGAGCCCTCCGGCGTCACCAGCGTGAACCGGCCCCGGCCCTGCTCGTCGAGCGTCTCGTCCACCGCGCGGACCGCCGCGCCGTCCGACCGGCCGAACGTCACGACCTCGCCCGCGGTGCGCGACGCCATGGCGCTCACCAGGGGGTCGTCGGCGTTGAGCACGGCGGTGCCGTCCGGGCGCAGCGCCTCGACCATCTCGCCCTTGGCGCGCGCGATCGCCTCGCGGCTGCCGAACTCGCCCATGTGCGCGGTGCCGACGTTCAGCACCACCCCGACGTCGGGACGCGCGATCCCGGTCAGGTAGGCGATGTGGCCGATGCCGCGGGCGCCCATCTCCAGCACCAGGTGCCGGGTCTCGGCGCCGGCGCGCAGCACCGTCAGCGGCAGCCCGATCTCGTTGTTGAACGAGCCCGGCGGCCACACCGTCGGCCCGGCCCGCCCGACGAGCTGCGCGATCAGGTCCTTGGTGGAGGTCTTGCCCGCCGACCCGGTGACCGCGACGACCGTCGTGTCCGGCAGCCGCTCCAGCACGCCCCGCGCGAGCCGGCCGAGCGCCTCCTTCACGTCCTCGACCAGCACGGCCGGGCCGCCCACCGGGCGCTGCGCCAGCACCGCGGCGGCCCCGGCCGCCAGCGCGGCGGCGGCGAAGTCGTGCCCGTCCGCGTGCTCGCCCTTGAACGCCGCGAACAGCGCCCCGGGCTCCACGGCGCGGGAGTCGATGACCACGGGACCGCCCGCCACGGCGTCCGGAGGGGCCCCGTCAACGGTGCCCCCCGTGATCTCCGCGATCGTCGACAGCGGAAGTGGGATCACGCCTGCGTCCCGTCCCCTCTACTTCTCTTCCCGAGGCGCGGCACGCCGCAGCGCCTCCCGGACGACCTCGCGGTCGTCGAACGGCTGCACCTCGCCGGCCGCGTACTGGCCCTGCTCGTGGCCCTTGCCCGCGACGACGAGGACGTCGCCGCGGCGGGCCCGGCCGACGGCCAGCGCGATGGCGGCGGCGCGGTCGGGTTCCACGACGATGTGCGCCCGGTGCCGCTGCGGCACCTTGAGCCCGCCCTCGACCATAGCGGCGAGGATGGCGAGCGGATCTTCGGACCTCGGGTTGTCGTTGGTGAAATACGCCATGTCGGCCAGCCGCGCCGCCGCCTCGCCCATCAGCGGGCGCTTGCCGCGGTCGCGGTCGCCGCCGCAGCCGAGCACCACCGCGAGGGACCCCTCGGTGACGGGGCGCAGCGCGGTGAGCACCGCCTCGACGGCGCCGGGCTTGTGCGAGTAGTCGACGAGCGCGACGAAGTCCTGGCCCTCGTCGATCCGCTCCAGCCGCCCGGGGACGCCCTCCAGCGACGCGACGCCGCGCACCGCCGCGGGCAGCCCCAGCCCCGCCTCGACCAGCGCGACGATCGCGGCGAGCGCGTTGGCGACGTTGAACGGCCCGGCGAGCCGCACCGAGGCGTCGGCCTCGACGCCGCCCGGCCCGACGACGCGGAACACGCTGCCGTCCGCGCCGACCCGCACGTCCTCGGCCCGCCAGTCCGCCGCCGGGTCGCCGGACGCCGAGAACGTCGTCATCGGGATCGGGGCGATCTCCAGCAGCTCGCGGCCGTAGTGGTCGTCGAGGTTCACCACGCCGATCCGCGCGTACTCCGGCGTGAACAGCCGGGCCTTCGCCAGGAAGTAGTCCTGCATGGTCGGGTGGTAGTCCAGGTGGTCCTGGGACAGGTTGGTGAAGACGGCGACCTCGTAGTGCGCGCCGCCGACCCGGCCCTGCACGAGCGCGTGGCTCGACACCTCCATCGCCGCGGCGCCGACGCCCTGCTCGCGCATCATCGCCAGCAGCGCGTGCAGGTCCGTCGCCTCCGGCGTGGTCAGCGCGCTCGGCACCCGCTCGTCGGCGACCCGGATCTCCACGCCGCCGACCAGCCCGGTCGTGATGCCCGCGGCGTGCAGCCCGGCCTCGACCAGGAACGCCGTGGTGCTCTTGCCGCTGGTGCCGGTGATGCCGATCAGCGTGATGTCGCGGCCCGGCTCCCCGTACACCCAGGCGGCCGCGTCGCCGAGCCGCGCCCGCGCGTCCGCGACCACCAGCACGGGCAGGCCGGTCGCGGCGGCCCGGTCCCGGCCCGCGGCGTCGGTGAGGATCGCGGCCGCGCCCGCCGCGGCGGCCTGCGCGGAGAACTCGGCGCCGTGGGTGCGGGTGCCGGGCAGCGCCGCGTACACGTCGCCGGGCCGCACCGCGCGCGAGTCGTGCGTGATCCCGGTGACCTCCGTGTCCCCCCAGTCGCCCCGTCCGATCCCGAGAGTCGCCGCGAGCCCGTCCAGCGGACGGGCCTGAGTGGTGGTCGGACGCATGGCGGTTCTTTCGGTGCCGGTGGGACGGGAACGCTGGTGAACGGATGGTGGACTCACGGCGAGTGAGGGTACTCGCTGCGGTCAGTCTCGGGCGTAGATCTTGATGATCGGCGATTTGCTCCCCGTCGGCGGGATCTTCTCGGACTGGAGCGCGAAGCTCATCACGTCGCGGAACACGGGCGCGGCGACGTCGCCACCATAGTGGCTGCCCCGCTTCGGATCCTGCAGGACGACCTGCACGACGAGCCGCGGGTCGTCGGCGGGCGCGAACCCGGCGAACGACGCCGTGTACCCCTTGTAGCATCCGCAGCCCGCGTCGAAGCGCTGCGCCGTGCCGGTCTTGCCGGCGACCCGGTAGCCCTTGATCTGCGCCTTCGGCGCGGTGCCCTCGGGGGTGGTGACGCCCTCCAGCATGTCGCTGATCTGCCGCGCGGTGCCCTCGCTGATCACCCGCTTCTGCTCCGGCGCGGGCGCCGGGGTGAACTTGTCGTTCGCGCCGACCGTCCCCGCGATCAGGTTCGGCGCGACGCGGACGCCGCCGTTGGCGATGGTCGCGTAGACGCTCGCCATCTGCACGGCGTTGACCGACACGGTCTGCCCGAACGCGATCGGGTAGCGGTCGGTGCCCGACCACTTCGACGGCGGGTTGAGCAGCCCCGCCGTCTCCCCCGGCAGCGGCAGGCCGGTCTTCTGGCCGAACCCGAAGTCCCGCAGCGTCTGGTAGAGCCGCTCCTCGCTGATGGTCTGGCTGGCGAGGATGGTGCCGACGTTGCTGGACTTGGCCAGCACCCCGGCGAACGTCAGGTCCTCCACGCCGTGCGGCTCGGAGTCGTGGAACACCACGTTGTACTTGCGGATCCTGTCGGGGACGCTGAAGGGGGTCTGCGGGGTGACCCCGCCGTGCTCCATGACGGCCGCGGCGGTGACGACCTTGCCGGTGCTGCCCGGCTCGTAGGCGTCCTGCACCACCGGGCTCCCCCACACGTCGCGGTCGCCCTTGGTGACGTGGTTCGGGTCGTAGCCGGGCGCCGACGCCATCGCCAGCAGCCGCCCGGTGCGCGGGTCCATCACGATGGCGGTGCCGCTGCGCGCGCCGGTGGCCTTGACCTGCTTCTCGATCGCCTCCTGGGCCTTGAACTGCAGGTCCTGCTGGAGGGTGAGGCGGATGCCGCGGCCGGGGACCGGCGGCTGCTTCTGGTCCTCGCCCATGGGGATGTGCTGGCCCTCGAGGCTGATCTCCACGCGCTGCCAGCCGTCCTTCCCGGACAGCACGGCGTTCTGCGTGCTCTCGAGGCCGGCGGCCCCCTGTCCCGCACCGTTCACGAAACCTATGACGCTCGCGCCCAGCGAACCGTTGGGATAGTCGCGGCGATATTCCGGCAAAGTCCCGATGCCCTGGAAGTTCCAGGACGTGATGAGGCGCGCCTGGTCGGGGGTGACGCCGTGTGCCAGGTAGACGAACTGGGTGCCCTTCTTGCTGATCGCCTTCAGCACCGCGTCCGGGTCCAGCCCGAGGGTCGGGGCGAGCGCGTTGACGATCGCCTGCCGCTTCTCCGGCTTGATGACGTACGGGTCGGCGGTGATCGCGCGGGCCTCCACCGTCATGGCGAGCGGGTTGCCCTGCGCGTCGGTGATCGCGCCGCGGACGGCGGGCAGCTTCAGCTTCCGCAGCCGCTGGTCCATCGCCTGCTCGCTGTACTTGCCGGACTCGATCGTCTGGAGCTGGACGAGGCGCCCCGCGAACAGCGACAGCACGAACGCCACGACCAGCAGCCCGGCGTTCAGGCGCTTCATCGGGTCGCGGCGGTGGAAGGGGACGCGCGGGCGGCGCGGGGGCCGCGGCGGGCGGCGACCGGAGCCGCCGCCGGGGCGCGGCCCGCGGGGGCCGTCGCGGCGCGTCCCGCCCGGCCCGCCCGTCCGGGACGGACCGCCGGGCCGCGCGGTGGGCGCGGTCGTGCGGAACGCGGCCGTCCGGCTCTTCGCGGACGCCCCGCCCTTTCCGGAAGCGGCCCTCCCGGAACCGCTCTTGCCCGACGCCGCCTTGCCGGAGGTCGCTTTGCCGGAGGTCGCCTTGCCGGAGGCGCTCTTGGTGGTCGCGCCCTTGCCGGCCGGCTTCTTCTCCGCGTCCTTCTTACCGGTCCCCTTGCGCGGCTGCGGAACGGTGCCGCCGCGGGCGGGCCGGCGGGCGGCGGGACCGCCCTTCTTCCCCGGCCGGGCCCCCCGCGCCCGCCGACCCCCCCGCGC
>NZ_JBEYYT010000246.1:0-13858 GCF_040645715.1 Spirillospora sp. NPDC046719
TGCCGCGCGCCGGGGCGGGCCCGGGGGTGGGGGTGTCGACGCCGCCGGCCCGGGGGGGCCCCCCCCCCAGCCGCTGGTCGATCAGCAGCGGCATCGACTCCGGGAGCAGCAGCGGGCAGACCAGCCCGGCCGCGTACTCGGTGACGGCGTTGACCAGGTCGGCGCGGGCCGGGCCGACCCGCCGGGCGCCCATGGCGCGGCGGACCGCCTCGGCGGGCGGCCGGTCCCCCGCCCGGACGATCACCCCGGTGAGGAAGCGCCGGCCCGGACGCGCGTCGTCGGGGCCGGGGTCGTCGCAGGCGAAGACGCGCGTCACCAGGCACCGGTCCGCCGGCAGGCCGAGCGCCTTGGGCAGCTCGTCGGCGTGCGCGATACCGATGGGCAGGCGCACGATCTCGTGCACGGCCTCCCGCTCGAGCAGCGCGCGGTGGAGGGTGAGCGCGTCCTTCATGATCTGGCTCCGTCCTGCGGGGGGAACGTCCCGCACATCCCCGTGCCGGTCTCCCTGTGCCCCCGTAGGTCGCACTCTGCGGGGAGTGTCCCCACATACCCGAGGTACTCGGATCAACACCCGCCGAACGGCAGGTGAAGGCTCCCGATGCGCCTGAGCCGCAGGTGCGGCGGACCGTACAGCCTGGGGATCCCGCTACCGTGGTGCGTACGGGAGGCTCACCGGCGGTCGCGCCGGCGGCATCGGGGTGCCCAGAACGTGACCCGGGGCCGACGCCGCGTGAAGGGCCCGGACCCGCCGAAAGTCCTTTGTCAGCCCGCTCACCAAGGAAATACGCTCGATGGCCGTGCTCGACCAGGTGCCCGACGACAACGAGAACCCCAGCGCCACGGCGCGTCGCACGACCGCGATCGCGGAGCTGCTGCGCCGGATAGCGCCGGTCGCCGACGAGCTGGGCGCGCGGTTCGCCGCCGCCGGGCACGAGCTGGCGCTGGTCGGCGGGCCGGTCCGGGACGCGCTGCTGCGCCGCCCGTCCAAGGACGTCGACCTGACCACCGACGCGCCGCCGCAGCGGATCCTGGAGATCATCGACGGCTGGGCGGACGCGGTCTGGACGATCGGCATCGAGTTCGGCACGGTCGGCCTCCGCAAGGACGGCCACGAGCTGGAGATCACCACCTACCGCAGCGAGTCCTACGACCCGAAGTCCCGCAAGCCGGAGGTGTCGTACGGGACGTCCCTCGTCGAGGACCTGCGCCGCCGCGACTTCGCGGTGAACGCGATGGCGGCGCGGCTGCCCGGGTACGAGTTCGTCGACCCGTTCGGCGGGCTCACCGACCTGCAGCGCAAGGTGCTGCGGACGCCGGGGAGGCCGGAGGACTCGTTCAGCGACGACCCGCTGCGGATGATGCGGGCCGCCCGGTTCGCCGCGCAGCTCGGGTTCACCGTCGCGCCCGACGTCGTCCAGGCGATGAAGGACATGTCCGGGCGCATCGAGATCGTCTCCGCCGAGCGGGTGCGCGACGAGCTGTCCAAGCTGATCTGCGGCCGGTACCCGCGGGAGGGCCTGGCGCTGCTGGTCGACACGGGCCTCGCCGCGCACGTGCTGCCGGAGCTGCCGAAGCTGCGGCTGGAGATCGACGAGCACCACCGGCACAAGGACGTCTACGAGCACTCGCTGATCGTGCTGGAGCAGGCGATCGCGCAGGAGAAGGAGGGGCCCGACCTCATCCTGCGGCTCGCGGCGCTGCTGCACGACATCGGCAAGCCGCGGACCCGCCGGTTCGAGGCCGGCGGCCGGGTGTCGTTCCACCACCACGAGGTCGTCGGCGCGAAGATGACCCGCAAGCGGCTGACCGCGCTGCGCTACCCGAAGGACGTCATCGCCGACGTGTCGCGCCTGGTCGAGCTGCACCTGCGGTTCCACGGCTACGGCACCGGCGAGTGGACGGACTCGGCCGTCCGCCGGTACGTCCGCGACGCCGGTCCCCTGCTCGCCCGGCTGCACAAGCTGACCCGCGCCGACTGCACCACCCGCAACAAGCGCAAGGCCGACCGGCTCCGCCGCACCTACGACGACCTGGAGGCGCGGATCGAGCGGCTCGCCGAGGAGGAGGAGCTCGCCGCGATCCGCCCGGAGCTCGACGGCAACGAGATCCAGGCGATCCTCGGCATCAGGCCGGGGCCGCTCGTCGGCCGGGCCTACAAGTTCCTCCTCGACCTGCGCCTCGACCAGGGGATGGTCGGCAAGGAGGCCGCCGAGCGGGAGCTGCGCCGCTGGGCCGCCGACGAGGGGATCAAGCCCGAACCGCCCGCCGGGGCGTCCCCCGGGGCGGCGGAGGGGGAGGAATGATCCCGCTGCAGCTGGGCCGGATGAGCCCCGCCGAGACCGAGCGGATGCTCGCGTTCGACCGCGACCACATCTGGCACCCGTACGCGCCGATGCCCGCGACGGCGCCCGCCCTGCCCGTCGTGTCCGCGGACGGCGTCCGGCTCACCCTCGCCGACGGCACCGAGCTGATCGACGGGATGTCGTCGTGGTGGGCGGCGATCCACGGCTACAACCACCCGAAGCTGAACGCCGCCGTCACCGGGCAGCTCGGCAAGATGGCGCACGTCATGTTCGGCGGGCTCACCCACCCGCCCGCCGTCAGGCTCGCCGAGCGGCTCGTCGAGCTGACGCCCGAGCCGCTCACCAAGGTGTTCTTCGCCGACTCCGGCTCCGTCGCCGTCGAGGTCGCGATCAAGATGGCGATGCAGTACTGGCGGTCGCAGGGCCGCCCGGAACGGCGCCGGCTGCTGACCGTCCGCGGCGGCTACCACGGCGACACCTTCGGCGACATGGCCGTCTGCGACCCCGTCAACGGCATGCACCAGCTGTTCAGCGACGTCCTCGCGCGGCACGTCTTCGCGCCCGTGCCGCCGCTCGGCTACACCGCCGACCCCGACCAGGCGTACATCGACGAGGTCGCGAAGCTCGCCGCCGAGCACGCCCACGAGCTCGCCGGGATCATCGCCGAGCCGATCGTCCAGGGCGCCGGCGGCATGCGCTTCTACGCCCCCGAGTACCTGCGCGCGCTCCGCGAGATCGCCGACGAGCACGGCCTCCTGCTCGTCCTGGACGAGATCGCCACCGGGTTCGGCCGGACCGGCGAGCTGTGGGGCTGCGACCACGCCGAGGTCGTCCCCGACATCATGTCCGTCGGCAAGGCCCTGACCGGCGGGTACATGACGATGGCCGCGACGCTGTGCACCGACCGCGTCGCGCACGGCATCACCTCGGGCGAAGCGGGCGCGCTCATGCACGGGCCGACGTTCATGGCCAACCCGCTCGCCGCCGCCGTCGCGTCCGCGTCCATCGACCTGCTGCTGTCCCGCGACTGGCGGGACGAGGTCGACACCATCGAGGCCGTCCTCACCAGCGAGCTCTCCGGCGCCGAGGAGCTGCCCGGGGTCGCCGACGTCCGCGTCCTCGGCGCGATCGGCGTGGTCGAGGCCCGCGAGCCGGTCGACATGACCGCCGTCCAGGAGATCGCGACGGCCCACGGCGTCTGGCTCCGCCCGTTCGGGAAGCTGGTCTACGCGATGCCGCCGTACGTGTGCACCGAGGACGAGGTCGGGCACATCGGCTCCGCGCTCTACGCGATCGCCGAGTCCCTCTGACCGCTCTCGCGGCCCGGGGCGAGGGCTGGTGGCGCTGGTCCCGCACCGCGGGACGGGGGAGGCGCTAGTCCCGCGCCGGGAGGCGTTAGTCCCGCGCCGGGAGGGGTTTCGGGCCGCGGACCGACGCCGTCCAGAACAGCGCCGCGCCCGCCGCGTACGCGACGACCACCGCGACCAGGGTCATCGACGCGACGCCGTCCGGCGGCAGCCAGGTCGCCGCGAGCGCCGCGGCCGCCGCGAACGTCGTGTTGAACAGCATGTCGTAGACCGAGAACACCCGGCCCCGGTACGCGTCGTCGATCGTCTCCTGCAGCGTCGTGTCGACGCACAGCTTCACGCCCTGCGACACCACGCCGAGCCCGAACGCGCCCGCCGTCCACGCCGCCTGGGAGAACGGCAGGCCGAGCAGCAGCATCCCCGCCGACGCGGCGGCCAGCTGCAGCGCGATCCACGCCTGCTTGCTGATCCGCCGCACCACCGGCGGCGTCACGATCGCCGCCGCGAAGTACCCCGCGCCGGACACGCCCAGCATCAGCGCCAGCGTCGCCAGGCCCTCGTCGGCGTCGTCGGCGAAGTGGCCGCGGCACAGCAGCAGCGTCATCATCAGGATGATCCCGTACACGAACCGGTGGAACGAGATCGCGCCGAGCGCCAGCGCCGCCGGCCGCCGGCCCGCGATGTGCCGCGCCCCGTCCGCCAGCCCGGACAGCACCGCGCCGAACGCGTCCCGCACCCCCGGCGCGTCCCGCCCGGGACCGCGGCCCGCCAGCGCCTCCGCCTCCGCCGGGTACGGGCCGAGCAGCCCGCGCGGCAGCAGCGTCGCGATCGCCCCGGCGGCCAGGTACATCAGCGCGGCCGACGCCAGGATCAGCGCCGTCCCCCGCTCGCCGCCGCCGAACAGGGTGCGCAGCAGGTAGCCGGCGCCGCCCCCGACGAACGCGATCACCGTCCCGCTCGTCACCGAGAACGCGTTCGCCGTCACCAGGTGCTCGCGCCGCACCACGTGCGGGAGCGCCGCCGACAGCGCCGACAGGAAGAACCGGTTGACGCCCAGCACCACCAGCACGGCCAGGAAGAAGCCGACGCCGTCCCGCCCGGTCGCGACGAGCGCCGCGACGAGCAGCACGACTGTCGCCCGCAGGACCGGCGTCCACACCAGGATCTGCCGCCGCTGCCACCGGTCGATGAACACCCCGGCGAACGGGCCGAGCGCCGAGTACGGCAGCAGCGTCACCGCGAACGCGGCCGCCGCCTTCCCCGCCGTCGCCTGCCGCTCGGGCGAGAAGAACACGTAGCCGGCCAGCGCGACCTGGAAGACGCCGTCGGTGAGCTGGGACGTCAGGCGCGTCGCGTACAGGCGGCGGAAGTCCCGCCCCCGCACGATCGCGCCCAGCTCACCCGCTTTCACCTGATCAAAGTACCCGGGGCGGCGACCTCAGCGGCCCCCGCGACCCGCGCCGCCGGAACGACGGCCCCGCCGCCATGACGACCACGGCCCCGCCGCTAGGACAGCCACAGCCTCGTGTAGTCGTAGCCGGCGGCCGTGGGGACGAAGAGGGCCCCGTGGACGCGCTCCGACCGGAAGATCGTGTGGGCGCGGTCGAGGAGCGGGACGATCGCCGCGTCCGCCATGATCAGCTGGTCGGCCTGCTGCCAGTAGCCGGCCGCGTGCCCGGCGTCCGCCGCCGTGAGCGCGCTGTCGATCAGCGCGTTGACCTGCGGGTTGTTGTAGCCGCCGTAGTCGGTGGAGTTCTGCCCGTAGCCGCGCCCGTCGAACAGCGGCTGGATGATCGAGCGGCCGTTGTTGCCGTACCAGTCGGGCGTCCAGCCGGGCGCGGCGATGTCCCACTGGCCTTCGCGGGCGCGCGCGGGCGTCGCGATGGTGCTGGAGTAGAACGAGCCGCCGGTGTCCGGGGTGAGGCGGGTGTCGACGCCGCACGCGGACAGGTTCTCGGCGATGGACTGGGCGATGAGCTTGTGGACGCTGTTGGTGCGGTACGGGAACTTCAGCGTGATCTTCCGGTGGCCCGTCTTCGCCAGGATCTGGCGGCACTTGCCCGGGTCGCCCGACTCGTTCGGCGTCGGGTACGGGTTCGAGGCGGCGTAGCCCGAGTTGCCCGGCGGGATCACGGTGTGCAGCGGCTGCGCCACCGACGGCCCGCCGACGATCTTGATGAGGGCGCTGCGGTCGACCGCGTACTCCAGCGCCTGCCGGACCGCCCGGTCGCCGAGCGCGCCGCCGTTGTTCGGGCTGCGCAGGTTGAACACCAGGTAGGGGCTGTTGTTCGGGGTCTCCCGGATGGCGAAGCGCGGGTCGTCGCGCAGCCGCGGGATCGCCGACGTCGGGACGGGCTGGTCCCACGCGAGATCGGCGGCGCCCTGCTCGATCTGCTGCTGGACCGTCTCCGGCGAGTCCTGGCCGAGGGTGATCTGGATCCGCGCCACGTGCCGCTCGCGGATCGGGTCGGCGTCCTGCCGCCAGGCCGGGTTCCGCGTCAGCAGGTAGGAGATCCCCGGACGGTACTCCTCGAGCCGGTACGGGCCGTCCGAGATCATGTGCTGGCGCAGGTCGGGACTGTCGGGCACGTAAGCGTCGTACTCGCGCGGCGCCGCCGCGGTGAACGGCAGCGACAGCAGGTTGAGGAAGTCGCTGGCCGGGCGCTTCAGCCGGAACACGAGCGTCCGGTCGTCCTTCGCGTGGACCCCCTCAATCGGGTGGGCGTGCTGGTAGGCGGCGATCGCCCGCGCGTCCTTGGCGTTCACGCCGCCGAAGCCGCGGCAGAACCCGTCCATCCCCTTGATCGTCGAGATGTAGTAGCCCTTCCCGGCGGACGGGGACGCCGGGTTGCACAGCCGCTGGAACCCGCGGACGAAGTCCTGCGCGGTCACCGGCCGGGGCGGCGAGGAGTCCCACATGACGCCGTCGCGCAGCCGGATCGTGTACGTGCGCCCGTCCTTGGAGATGTCGCCGTTCTCCCGGCTGGGCAGCCGGGCCGCGGCGTCCGCCTGGACGGCGAGGGCCTCGGCGAAGTCGTTGGACGCGCGGGTGGCGAACAGCGTCCGGGCGAACGTGCGGACGAGCCCGTACCCGCCGACGCTCGCGACCGAGGCGGTGTCCAGGTGCTCGACGTCGGACGAGCCGACGATCCGGAGCGTGCGGCCGTCGCGGGGCGGGCCGTCGGCGGACGCGCCGTCGCCACCGCCGCCGCACGCGGCCAGCCCGACCGCGAGCCCGGCGATGCCCGCCGTCACCTTGATCACCTCGCGCGCCATGTCGTCCTCCAGTCCGGCACTCGGCAGCTGGTGTGCGATAACCGGCGGTGTCACAGTAGGGCCAGAGCGTGACAAAGAGCCGCTACATCACCGTTTTATGTAGAGAAGTAAGGACGCCCTGACAGCGGGATGTCCACTGTCAGGGCGTCCTTCGAGAGCTTTGTGACGAGACTCTCAGCGTGCGAGGAGGGTGCCCGGCCCGGGGCGAAGACCCCCGGGCACCCGGCAAGAGCCGCTCAGCGTTCGACCTCGCCGGCGATGAACTTCTCGACGGCCTGGCGGGCCTGGTCGTCGTTGTACTGCTCCGGCGGCGACTTCATGAAGTAGGAGCTGGCGGACAGGATCGGGCCGCCGATGCCGCGGTCCTTGGCGATCTTCGCGGCGCGGACCGCGTCGATGATGACGCCGGCGGAGTTCGGGGAGTCCCAGACCTCCAGCTTGTACTCCAGGTTCAGCGGCGTGTCGCCGAAGGACTTGCCCTCCAGGCGGACGTACGCCCACTTGCGGTCGTCCAGCCACGGCACGTGGTCGGACGGGCCGATGTGCACGTCGGCCTTCGCCATCTCGTGCGGGATCTGCGAGGTGACCGACTGCGTCTTGGAGATCTTCTTGGACTGGAGCCGCTTGCGCTCCAGCATGTTCATGAAGTCCATGTTGCCGCCGAAGTTGAGCTGGTAGGTGCGCAGCAGCTCGACCCCGCGGTCCTCGAACAGCTTGGCCATGACGCGGTGCGTGATGGTGGCGCCGACCTGCGACTTGATGTCGTCGCCGACGATCGGCACGCCCGCCTCGGTGAACTTGGCGGCCCACTCGGGGTCGGAGGCGATGAACACCGGCAGCGCGTTCACGAACGCGACCTTGGCGTCGATGGCGCACTGGGCGTAGAAGCGGTCGGCCTCCTCCGAGCCCACCGGCAGGTACGACACCAGCACGTCGACCCGCGCGTCCTTCAGCGCCTGCACGACGTCGACCGGCTCGGCGTCCGACTCCTCGATGATGTCGAGGTAGTACTCGCCGAGGCCGTCGAAGGTGTGGCCGCGCTGGACGGTGACGCCGGTCGGCGGGACGTCCGCGAACTTGATGGTGTTGTTCTCGCTGGCGTGGATGGCCTCGGACAGGTCCATCCCGACCTTCTTGGCGTCCACGTCGAACGCGGCGACGAACTCGACGTCGCCGACGTGGTAGTCGCCGAACTGGACGTGCATGAGGCCGGGGACCCGCGTCTCGGGGCTCGCGTCCTTGTAGAACTCGACACCCTGGACGAGCGAAGAGGCGCAGTTGCCCACACCCACGATGGCTACGCGCACGGAACCCATCCGATTGCTCCTTAACTCTCTTGCGGTTGCGATCCTCGCCCGCCCCGGAGGGCGAACGCCACCACTGGCGGGACCTGAGGTGGAGTTCACCCGTCCCAGGTGGGGCCGCTCCTCAGCGGCCCTTGTCCCGAGGCATGTCCTTGTTGCTTTCGAAAGATCTGGCTTGCTGTTCCTGCTCGGCCCGCTCGCGCCCGATCAGCTCGTTGAGCCAGCGGACCTCGCGCTCGACCGACTCCAGCCCGTGGTTCTGCAGCTCCAGGGTGTAGGAGTCGACCCGTTCCCGGGTCCGGCCGAGGGCGGCGCGGACGGCTTCCAGGCGTTCCTCGAGCCGGCTGCGCCGGCCTTCGAGGATCCGCAGCCGGACGTCGGCGCGGGTGTGCGAGAAGAAGGCGAAGTGCACGCCGAACCCCTCGTCCTCCCACGACGCCGGACCGGCCTCGGTCAGGAGGTTCTGGAGCCGCTCCTTGCCGTCGGCGGTGAGCTTGTAAACGATCTTCGAGCGGCGGCTCTGCAGCGCGAGCGTCGCGTTCGGCTCCTCCGGCCGGTCCTCGACGATCAGCCCGTTGGCGAGGAGCTGCTTGAGGCACGGATAGAGGGTCCCGTACGAGAAGGCGCGGAACATGCCGAGCAGGGTGTTGAGCCGCTTGCGCAGCTCGTACCCGTGCATCGGGGACTCGTGGAGCAGGCCGAGCACGGCGAGCTCCAGCACGCCCGCGCCCTTCTTGCCCGCCATCGCGAGTCCCTCCGCAGAGTCGATGTCTCCGTTCGATGTATCGAGTGAATGTATCGGCTCGATACATCGCCAAGATACGTACCGCACCGCATCCTGGCAAGCCGCGCGCCGAAAACAGGGGGTTCGCGGTGATCTACCGGGTCCGGCGCGCGCGGCCTACCCTGCTCGTATGCCGGGGTCGCAGCCGCCCATGAGACGCCGGCTCGTCGTCGACTACGGGCTGGCCAAGCGCGCGGCGCTCGCGGACCTGCGGACCGGGGCCCTCGCGAGGGACGACGCGTGCGACGCGCACCCCTACCTGCTGCGCGCGGCCCGCCACCACGGCGAGCCCACCCAGACCCCCTGCCCGGTGTGCGGGCGGGTGCATCTCACCCACGTCACGTACGTGTACGGAGACGAGCTGGGCCGCTACGCCGGACGGGTGAAGGCGACCGCGGAGCTCGCCGAGATGGACCGCGAATACGGCGAATTCAGGGTGTATGTGGTGGAAGTGTGCCAAAGTTGCGCCTGGAACCACCTGACCGTGTCCTACGTCCTCGGCCGCGGGGAGCAGCGCCCCGAGCGGTGACCAGCTAAGGAGGATCAGCCGAGGAGAGGGCGTCCGACCAGCAGGAACGGTCTCCGCCCCTGCACCGTGCTCCCCCCGCTCACCAGCCCGCACAGTACTCTTCGGACGGCGCACGAGCCGCCGCGGCACCGGAGCCCCCTCCGGTGCGCACGGCCCGCCGCCCGTCGTCGTCCCCTGTTGATGAGGTCGCGTGAGTAATCCAAGCCAGCCCCGACCGGAGTCCGGGTCGCCAGGGCCGGGCGGGCACCAGATCCCCCGTCTCGGCCGAACCGGCGAACCGGAGGTTCCGGACGCCCAGCGCCGTGCCGGTGACGCCGACGCCGGCGGACCGACGCCCCCGCCTCCGCCGGCCTCGCCCGGCCAGAGCCCCGGGCCGCTCGGCTCCCCGCCGCCGCCCGTGGACCCCGCGGGGATCAGACTCGACGCGACCGCCGTCTTCGGCCCCCCGCCGTCCGGCTCGCCTGGTTCGTCCGGCTCGCCCGCTCCCTCGGGTCCGGGCGCGGCCGAGCCCGCGCCGATGAGCCCGCAGCCCCCCGCGCCGATGAGCCCGCAGCCGGGCGCCGCCTTCCTCCCGGACGACCCGCTCGGCTCCTCCTCCATGGGCGGCGCCGCCGCAGGCGGTGGTCAGGGCGGCGGGGACGCCGCGGGCCGAGGCAGCACCCCGAACGACTACGGCGGTGACCCGCTCGGGCAGGGCCCGGCCTTCGGATCCGCGACGCCCGCGCCCGGCCCGTCCGCCGGTCCCGTCGGGGATCCCCTCGGCCGGGGCCCGCTGAGCGCTCCCGCCCCGTCCGGGCCCGGCGCTCCCGGCCCGTCCGGCGGCGCCGGTTCTCCCGACCCGCTCAGCGCTCCCCCTGCCAACGCGGGTCCCCCGCCGGGCGGCGATCCCGGGCCTTTCACCATGCCCGACCTCCACGGCGCCGCGGTCTCGCCGCATCCTGGCCCGTCCGGTCCCGGATCCGCGCCTGGCACACCGCAGCCGAACGGCCCCGCAGGGCCTGGCGCCCCGAATGGCCCGATGGGCAGTCCGATGGGCTCCCCCGGTGGTCCCGGCGGCCCGGGTGGGCCGATGGGTCCCGGTGGTCCGGGGCGGCCGGGCGGTCCGGCGGGTCCCGGTGGTCCGGGGATGCAGGGCGGTCCCGGCGGGCCGGCCGGATTCAACTCGCCCGGAATGCCCGCCGGTTTCGGTGCACCCGGCGGCGCCGGTGGTGCGGGCGCCGCGGGCGGTGCCGGGTCCGGTGTCGCCGCGGGCGTGAGCGCGGGCGTCACCGCGGCGCTCGGCGCCGTCACCGGCGTCCTCGCCAAGTTCCGCAGCGGCGGCACCCCCGGCGGCCCGGGAGGTCCGGGCGGACCCGGCGGCCCAGGAGGTCCCGGCGGTCCGGGTGGACCCGGCGGGCCGGGCAGGCCCGGTGGTCCCGGGCGGCGGGCCGCGAAGAAGAGCTTCGTCGACCATCTGCGGTCGCGCAGCACCGGCTGGCGGCGGTTCCTGCCGTCGTGGAAGCTCGTGACCGGGGTCTTCCTGCTCGGCGTCGCGGGCGTCGTCACCATGATCGGGGTGGCGTACGCGAACACGCCGACTCCCGCGGAGCCGACCGTCGCGGGCGTCGAGGACCAGGCGTCGATCTTCTACTACACCAACGGCACCGAGATCGGCCGGATCGGCAAGAAGCGGCAGAGCGTCGAGCTGAAGCAGGTCCCGCCCTTCGTCCAGGACGCGGTGCTGGCGGCGGAGAACCGCAGCTTCCGCACCGACCCCGGGTTCTCGATCAAGGGCACCGGGCGCGCGGTCTGGGTGAACCTGACCGGCGGCCACGGCGGCGGCTCGACGATCACGCAGCAGCTCGCGAAGAACTACTACTCCGACCCGAACAACCGGACGATGAGCCGGAAGTTCAAGGAGCTGTTCATCGCGGTGAAGCTCGACAAGAGCCGCTCCAAGGACGAGATCCTCAAGCTGTACCTGAACACGATCTACTTCGGCCGCGACACCTACGGCATCCAGGCCGCGTCCCGCGAGTACTTCGGCGTCGACGTGTGGCAGCTCAAGCCGGACCAGGCGGCGCTGCTCGGCGGCATGATCCAGGACGCGAACCGGGACCCGGCCGACAAGGCCAACAAGGCGTACGTGACGAGCCGCTACCAGTACACGCTCAAGGGCATGGTCTCGATGGGCAAGATGTCGAAGGCCGACGCCGACAAGTACATGCAGCACGTGCCGGCGGTGAAGAGCGCGGGCACCGGCGACCAGCTGTACGGCGGCCAGCGCGGCTACATGCTGATGCGCGCGAAGGAGGAGCTGCGCCGGCAGGGCATCGACCAGCAGGAGCTGACGACCAAGGGCCTGCGGGTCTACACGACGTTCGACCGCAAGCGGATGGCGATGGCCAAGCAGGCCGCCGAGCACACCGTCACGCAGGTGAACCCGAAGAAGCTCGCGAAGAAGGGCATCCGGGTCGGGCTCGTGTCGGTGAACACCGCGAACGGCGAGGTCATGGCGTTCTACGGCGGGCCCGACTACCTGCAGCAGGCGTTCGACAACGTGTGGAGCGGGTCGGCGCAGGCGGGGTCGGCGATGAAGCCGTACGTGCTGGCGACGGCGCTGAAGCAGAACTACAGCCTGAAGAGCATGGTCGAGGGCAAGTCGGACACCCCGATCGATCCCACCACCGGCAACGTCGTCCCGAAGGGGACGCCCGGCGCGGTCGTGGTGCCGAACAGCCATGACGTGGCGCCGGCCGTCGACCTCGTCACGGCGTTGAAGGAGTCGGTGAACACCGCGTTCATCCAGCTCATCGCGAAGGTGGGCGTTCCGGAGACGATCGAGACGGCGGAGGACGCCGGGGTCGCGTCGACCATGCTGGAGGGCTACAAGCACCAGCTGAACCTGGCGCTGGGCGTCAACGACATCCGGCCGGTCGAGCAGGCGGCGGGCTACCAGGCGTTCGCCAACGGCGGCGTGTACCACGAGCCCCACGTGATCCGGATCGTCAAGCAGAGCGACAACCGGACGCCGCGGCTGAAGCCGAAGGTCAAGTCCCGGCGGGTGTTCGACCCGAAGGTCGCGGCGGACGCGACGTACGCGCTGCAGCAGGTCATCAAGAGCGGTACGGCGACGGCGGCGGCGCTGCCGGACGGCCGTCCCGCCGCGGGCAAGACGGGGACCACCGACCGGAACGTGTCGTCGTGGTTCATCGGGTTCGTCCCGCAGGTGTCGACCGCGGTGACGATGTACAACGACAAGCTCGGGCCGGACCACCGCAAGCAGTCGGTGGTGCTGCCGCAGATCGGCGAGGTCGAGGGCGGGACGATCCCGGCGCGGATCTGGCGGTCCTACATGGCGCAGGCGACCCGGGGCATGAACATCGAGCCGTTCCCGAACCCGGTCTGGGGCGGCATCGTGCAGAAGTGGGCGAAGCTGCCGCCCAAAAAGAAGAAGAAGCACGACGACCGGCCGCCCTGGTGCAACAGCCCGATCGGCAAGTACGACCCGCGCTGCCAGGGCGACGGCGGCGGTGGCGGAGGCCAGGGGAACGGGCAGCCGTGCCAGTCGCCGTTCCAGACCGACTGCGACCCGAACAAGCCGCCGAGCAACCCGCCGCCGAAGTGGTGGTGCACGATCCACCGGGGCGACCCCGCGTGCCGCAAGCAGCGGGGCGGCGGCAACCAGCCGAACAGCGCGGCGGTGGCACCGCTGCTGCCGCTCACGAGGCCGCCCGAATGAACCGGCGGCGACCGAACCGGGCGCGAGCGAACCGGCCGGGAATGAACCGGCGGGGGCGTGCGCGCACGTATTCACGGCCGACGGCCGGGACCCGTCCGCAGGGGGACGGGGCCCGGCCCGCCCCGGCCGCGACCAGAGCCCTCCTCGACGGATCGGGGTGTGACATGAGCCATGTCCGCGGAACGCCGTGCGGCGCGGTGGTGGACGTCGCGCACCCCGATCCGCCGGGGCATGCCGGGCCATGGCGGGGCAGGTCGTCCCGCCGTGCCGGCCCCGCCCGCCAGCGGTCCGGACATCCTGGACTTGTCGGGCACGTTCCAGTGCGTTCGTCCGGGACGGGGGAGGGCGTCGTTCCTCCCCCGCCCCCCACGCCTCCGGGTGAGCAGTACGCTCGGACGACGCAAAGCCGTACCCCAGTTGATGAGGTCGCGTGAGCAACCCAAGCCGTTACGGACCCGAATACGGAGAGGGCCCCCCTCCGAGGAGGGGCTCCCCCCGCCCCGGCGCCCCGGGCATGTCCCAGGGTGGGCCGCGCGGGGGTCAGGGCATGCCGCCGCGCGGAGCCCAGGGGGCGCCGCGCGGCACGCAGACGGGCGCGCCGCCGCCCGGGAGGGCCGCGCCGCGGCCCGGGGCA
>NZ_JBEYYT010000247.1:0-13840 GCF_040645715.1 Spirillospora sp. NPDC046719
GGCGGTAGGCCCATCGGCGCCCGCCCGCCCGGCTCGGCGGCCGCGGCGAAGGCGCCGCCGGTGAGGTGGGCGCCGACGATCCGCTCGTAGTCGCCGCCGAGCGCCGGCGCGAGCCGGACGTTGAGCCGGCGCAGCAGCTCGGCCTCCAGCACCGACAGCGGCTCGCCCTCGGGGACGCCGGCCGTCTCGCACGCGTCCGGGTCGATGCCGGCGACCTCGCAGAACCGGCTCCACAGCAGCCCGGGCCGCTCGCCCGGCGCCGGGAGGGTGACGACGTGGATCCGCTCGCGGGGGACCGCCGCCTCCCACGTCCGCAGCACCCGGACGGGGTCGTGCAGCCCCCAGAACATCTCGCCGAACGGCTCGGGCGCGTCGATGCCGTGCTCGATGAGGTCGCCGACGAACTGCCCGAACGGGATGGTGTGGGTGTGCCGGATCTGCTCCTGCCAGTCGAGGACGAGCTGGGTGCCGAGGTCGCGGGTGGCGAACACGACGTGCACGTCCGCGTCGCCGAACGACTCCACCGCCCGCTTCGCCTGCTCCTCGGTGGCGCCGCCCAGCAGCTCCTGCGACAGCACGACGCGGTCCCCGTGCCATTCGCGGGCGCGCTTGGCGACGCGGTTCCAGGCCCCGTCCCAGGCGGGGTCGCGGTGCCCGCCCCAGGTCATCTCGCGCAGGTCCATCACGGCGCCGAAGTGCTCCAGCGGCCCGGTGACGGGGTAGCGGACGCCGGCCGCGCCGAGGCGCCGCTGGTTCTCCCAGAACACGCGCTGCAGGAACGCCCCGCCCGCCGTCGGCGCGCCGACGTGGAGGTAGACGGCCTTGGCGGCCTCCGGTGGGGTCATGCGTCGGTCACCTCGTGGTCGTCTCTCCGGCGCCGGTCCCCCCGGCGGCGGCCTGCCTGCGTTCCTCTTGCACCTGCCAGTACGCCTCGCGGAAGCGGGCGACCACGGCGTGGCGCTCGCTCAGGGTCCGGACGGCGCGCTTCACCACCGGGACCGTTCCGTCCACGAGGGCGTCGACGCGCTCGCGCAGCGCGCCGGAGTCGGCGACGAGCAGGTCGAGCAGCTCGGGCGTGCCGAGCCCGGCGTCGGGGAGCCGCGCGATCTCCGCCTCGCACTCGTCGATCCGGCGCAGCACCGCCGCGACGGCGTCGCCGCTCGCGTCGGTGATGTCCGCCCAGCAGGGGTCGTCGGGGTGCCGCCGGCCGTCCGCGGGGGCGGGCGCCGGCACCAGCTCGTCCAGGTCGCCGATGATGTCGTAGCCGGTGCCGGACAGCGCCTCGACCATCCGCTCGGCGCGTTCCACGGCCCACGCGTGGTCCTCGGCGGGCAGCGGGATGCGGGTGGTGGTCTCCCGCCTGGTCAGCACGTCCTGCGCGAGGTGGTGCTTCATCTCCTCGTTGTAGAAGTGCCAGTCGGCGCTCTCGCGGTCGAGGGCCCGGTTCAGGCGGAGCAGCAGCTGCGTCTCCGGAAGCCCGAGCGAGGGGTTGGCGAACCCGGCGTTCGGGTCGCAGGCGTCCGGGGGAAGGCCGAGCGCCCGGCAGAACCGCTGCCACAGCAGGTCGCGGGGGGCGCCGGGGCGCGGGAGCGTCACCACGTGGACGTGCTCGGGCGGCAGGTGCTCGCCCCAGCGGGCGAGGATCTCGACCGGGTCCTGCAGTCCCCAGAACAGCCGGGCGACCTTGGACGCCCGCCAGTCCGGGCGGCGCAGCGCCGCCATGAACTGGGCGAACGTGGTGGTCCAGCGGTTCTTGACGTCCTCCTGCCAGTGCGCGGGGATCTGCCGGGCGAGGTCGCGGACGGTGAAGACGACGTGCACCTCGGCGAAGTCGAGGTCGGCGAGGGCGCGCTCGACGTGCGCGCGGAACGCGGGGGCGAACAGCTCCTGCGAGATGATCGTGGTGCCGCTCCAGCCGCGGGCCTCCTCGACCAGCCGCGTCCAGGCGCCGTCGATGAGCGGGTCGGACGCGGTGCCGAAGAACGCCTGGCGGAGGTCGAACGCGGCGCGGACGTGCTCGGCGTCGTCGTAGCCGGGGTAGAGGAACCCGGCCTCGCGCAGGCGCTCGCGGTTGTGCCACAGGATGTTCTGCAGATACGTGGTCCCGCTCTTGGCCGCTCCCACGTGGAGGTACACCACGGGACGCGGCGAGCGCGCGGGCGCGCCCGGTGAAGGTGCCGCCACCGCATTCCTTGACTACTTGTACGTCCGCTGATGGAACAGCGGGTATCTTAGCCGTGCATCTGCACCATTGGCGCAGTTTGTCCTCAGGGCTTCCGGCCCCATCCCTGCCCGTCCCCCGCATGGAGATGGACGTCCTCCAGTGAACGTTGATCTTGTCGTCGTCGGCACGGGGTTCTTCGGGCTCACCGTGGCCGAACGCTGCGCGACCGAACTCGGACTGCGCGTGCTCGTCCTGGACCGCCGCGACCACATCGGCGGCAACGCCTACAGCGAGCCCGAGCCGGAGACCGGCATCGAGATCCACCGGTACGGCGCGCACCTCTTCCACACCTCCAACGAGCGGGTGTGGGACTACGTCAACCGGTTCACGAAGTTCACCGGCTACCAGCACCGCGTCTACTCGACCTTCAAGGGCCGCGTCTACCCGATGCCGATCAACCTCGGCACGGTCTGCGAGTACTTCGGCCGCGTCATGTCCCCGGACGAGGCGCGCGAGCTGATCGCCGGGCAGGCCGGCCTCGCCGGCGGCGCCGAGCCCCGCAACCTGGAGGAGAAGGCGATCTCGCTGATCGGGCGCCCGCTCTACGAGGCGTTCGTGCGCGGCTACACCGCGAAGCAGTGGCAGACCGACCCCCGCGACCTGCCCGCCGAGATCATCACGCGGCTGCCCGTGCGGTACACGTTCGACAACCGCTACTTCAACGACGCCCACGAGGGCCTGCCCGTCGACGGGTACACGGCCTGGCTGGAGCGGATGGCCGACCACCCGAACATCGAGGTGCGGCTGAACACCGACTTCTTCGACATGCGCGGCGACGTCGCGGGACGCGTCCCCGTCGTCTACACCGGCCCGCTGGACCGCTACTTCGACTTCGCCGAGGGCGAGCTCGGCTGGCGCACGCTGGACTTCGAGACCGAGGTCCGGCCGACCGGCGACTTCCAGGGCACCCCCGTCATGAACTACGCCGACGAGGACGTCCCCTACACCCGCATCCACGAGTTCCGCCACTTCCACCCCGAGCGCGACTGGTACCCGCGCGACAAGACGGTGATCATGCGGGAGTACTCGCGGTTCGCGGCCCGCGGCGACGAGCCGTACTACCCGATCAACACCCCCGAGGACAGGGCCAGGCTGCTGCGCTACCGCGAGCTCGCCCGGCACGAGGACGGCGTCGTGTTCGGCGGCCGCCTCGGCACCTACAAGTACCTCGACATGCACATGGCGATCGCCAGCGCGCTCAGCATGGTCGACAACCGGTTGCGGCCGCACTTCACCGAGGGCGCCCGCCTGGTCAGCGGAGGAGCGGACGAGTGACAGCACGATTCGACGGCGGCGAGGCGACGCTGCGCACCCTGCAGCGCGTCGTCCTGCCGGTCGGCCGCGACCTGGACGTCCTCGCCCTGTACGTGGAGGGGCAGATCGTCCGGGGCGCGGAGGCCCTCGCCGAGGAGACCGCGGTCGAGGCCGGCATCGGCGACCGCCCCGCCGCCGAGGGCGCCGCCGGGCGCGCCGACAGCGTGGGCCGCCGCGCGGTCGTCGTCCCGGTCGGGCAGCGGGTGTCGTTCGCGACGTACTTCAACGCCTTCCCCGCCGGGTACTGGCGCCGCTGGACGCACGTGGACGACGCCGTCCTGCGGGTCCGGCTGCGCGGCGACGCCACCGTCATCGTCTACCGGTCCAGCGCCAAGGGCCACGTGCACCGCGTCGCGTCCGTCCGGGTGGACTGCGAGACGGCGGAGGAGCGCACGTTCGACCTGCCGCTCCAGCCGTTCGTGGACGGCGGCTGGTACTGGTTCGACGTGCTCGCCGGCGAGCGCACCGCGGTGCTGGAGCGCGCCGAGTGGTGCGCGGCGGCGCCCGAGGTGACCCGGCAGGGCACCGTCAGCATCGGCATCACCACCTACAACCGGCCCGCGTTCTGCGTGGAGCAGCTCCTCGCGCTCGGCGAGGCCCCGGAGGTGCTGGACGTCGTCGACGAGATCTTCGTCGTCGACCAGGGCACCGACCGGATCGAGGACCACCCCGACTTCGCCGCGGCCGTCGACGGGCTCGGCGGCCGGCTGCGCGTCATCGACCAGGGCAACCTCGGCGGCTCCGGCGGGTTCTCCCGGGCGATGGACGAGACGGTCCGCGCCGGTCGCAGCGACTACGTCCTGCTGCTGGACGACGACGTGGTGACCGAGACCGAGGGCGTGCTGCGCGCGGTCGCGTTCGCCGACCACGCCAAGACGCCGACGATCGTCGGCGGGCACATGTTCAACCTCTACGTCCGCGGGCAGCTGCACGCCTTCGGCGAGACGATCGAGCGGTACCGCTGGTGGTGGGGCCCCGCCGCGCACACCTGGCGCGAGCACGACTTCGCGGAGGAGGGCAACACGCTGCGCGAGACGCCGTGGCTGCACCGCCGCGTCGACGCCGACTACAACGGCTGGTGGATGTGCCTCATCCCGGTCGAGGTCATCGGCAAGATCGGGCTGTCGATGCCGATGTTCATCAAGTGGGACGACGCCGAGTACGGGATCCGGGCGCAGGCCGCGGGCTTCCCGACCGTGTCGCTCCCCGGCGTCGCGGCGTGGCACGTCCCGTGGCAGGACAAGGACGACGGCGTCGACTGGCAGGCGTACTACCACTGGCGGAACCGGCTGGTCGCCGCGCTGCTGCACTCCCCGTACGAGCACGGCGGCAACCTGCTCAAGGAGAGCTTCATCATCTCGGTGAAGCACGCCCTGGCGATGCAGTACTCCACCGCCGAACTGATGATCATGGCGCTGGAGGACGTGCTGACCGGCCCGGCGCACATGCACGCCGGCATGGTCACCAAGATCTCCGAGGTGCGGGCGGTGCGCGCCGGGTTCGCCGACGCGCAGGCCAAGGGCAGCGTCGAGGAGTTCCCGACGGTGCGGCGCAGCAAGCCGCCCAAGCGCGGCCGCAACCCCGCCCCGCCCAAGGGCCGCACCAAGGTGATCAAGACGGCGCTGACCAGCGCCATCAAGCACCTCGGCCCGGTGGACGAGGAGGCGCTGCGCAACCCGCAGGCCGCCGTGCCGCACATCGACCAGCACTGGGGCATGCTGTCGAAGTTCGACAGCGCGCTGGTGTCGTCGGCGGACGGCACGAAGGTCCACTGGTACCAGCGCGACCCGAAGCGGTTCCGGTCGGTGCTGCGGCGCAGCGGCGTCCTGCACGCCCGGCTGACCCGCGAATGGGACGCCCTCGCCGAGCGCTACCGCGCCGCGGCGGACCAGCTCGCCTCCCCCGAGGCCTGGCGGGAGACGTTCGACGCCTCCGGATCGGCGCGCGGGTGAGCGCAGGCCACGCCGCGCCGCCCGCCGAACTCCCGCCGCTGGTCGCCCCCGGTACCGACGGCGGGCTGCGGCGGGCCCTGAAGGACCGGTACCTGCTCCGGCTGCTGGTGCGCCGCGAGCTGAAGGCCCGCTACAAGGGGTCGCTGCTCGGGCTCGGCTGGTCCTACGTCCGGCCGGCGGTGCACTTCTCGGTCTACTTCTTCGTGGTCGGGGTCTTTCTCGGCATGAGCAAGCGGGTCCACCACTTCCCGGTCTACCTGTTCTCGGGGATGGTGCTGATCAACCTGTTCACCGAGACGCTGCACTCGTGCACCCGCTCCATCACCGGCAACGCGCCGCTGGTCAAGAAGGTGTTCCTGCCACGCGAGCTGTTCCCGATGGCGTCGCTGCTGGTGTCGCTGGTGCACTTCCTGCCGGGGTTCGGGATCATGCTGGCGGGGGCGCTGTCCTTCGGCTGGCGGCCCGACCCGGTGGGGCTCGCCGCCGCGGCCCTCGCCTTCGCGATCGTCGTGATCCTCGGCCTCGGCCTCGGGCTGCTGTGCGCGGGCGTGAACGTGTTCTTCCGCGACCTGGAGCAGGTCGTCGACATCCTGATGATCGTCATCACCTGGTCGGTGCCGATGATCTACCCGTGGGTGCACGTCCGGCAGCGGGCGCCCGGCTGGGTGCTCGACCTGTACCTGGCGAACCCGCTGGTGTCGGCGGTCAGCCTGTTCCAGCGCGCGTTCTGGTACCCGACGACGCCGAAGCTCTTCCAGTTCCCGCCGCACCTGTACGGGCGGGCCGGGGTCGCGCTGGCGGCGTCGCTGGTGGTGCTGGTGGCCGGCGTCCTGGTGTTCACGCGGGCCCAGCAGCGATTCGCGCAGGAGTTGTAGCAGATGGAGCAGCACCGGCCGCCCGAGTCGATCGTGATCGACTCGGTGAGCAAGCGGTTCACCCTGCGGCACGCCCGCTCGATCCGGGAGATGACGATCCGGGCCGTGCGCCGCCAGGACCTGTCGGAGAGCTTCAACGCGCTGGACGACGTGAGCCTCACCATCTACCAGGGCGAGACCGTCGCGCTGATGGGGCTGAACGGGTCCGGCAAGAGCACCCTGCTGAAGATGATCTCCGGGGTGATGCGGCCGGACCGCGGCTCGGTGCGGGTCCGCGGCCGGATCGCCGGGCTCATCGACGTCGGCGCGGGCCTGCACCCGGACCTGACGGGCCGGGAGAACGTCTACCTCAACGGCGCGATCCTCGGCATGTCCGAGGCGGAGATCAAGAGCAAGTTCGACGCGATCGTGGAGTTCTCCGGCGTCGAGCGGTTCCTGGACAACCAGGTGCGGTTCTACTCGTCCGGCATGTTCATGCGGCTGGCGTTCTCGATCGCGGCGCACACCGAGCCGGACATCTTCCTCATCGACGAGGTGCTGGCCGTCGGCGACCCGCCGTTCCGGGAGAAGTGCCTGCGGCGGATCCGGGAGCTGCGCGGCGAGGGCCGGACCATGGTGATCGTCGCGCACGACATCCAGATGCTCACCCGGCTGTGCGACCGGGGCGTGACCCTGCGCCGGGGCAAGGTCGTCTTCGACGGCGACCCGGCGGAGGCGGGGCGGCTGTGGCGCGAGGACCGGCAGGCGCGGCAGGCGTCGCTGAAGGCCGGGACCGGCTAGCCGCGCCGGACGCCGCCCGGCCGGGGCCGTCGCCTGGAGTGGCCTGGGGTGGCCGGGTGCGGCCAATCCGGGGGCGGGCGGGGTGTCCGATGTTTACCCCAGGTGAACCCCGTGACCGAAATGGCGGTCCATGTCGCACTTCCGGGTTCTTGTTCCGGTGAACGTGACACGCGACCCCGGCAGGCTCTTTACTCTTGCCGTGTAGGCGAACCGACACCACCGACACCACCGACCAACTGAACTCCAACCCCCCGGCGTTTCCCCCGTTCCGCGACTCCCAGGGGTCTCACGACGTGACGGACATGGCGAGCGGGTCCGCGATGGCGCGGCTCACACAGGCCGACCGCGTCTACGTGGGCTGGCGCTACGCGCAGGTGCACCCTGACCCGGGCCCGCCCCCCGGCGTGCCCGAGCCGGCCGAGCGGCCGCCGGCCGGGCCGCCCGCGCGGCGTCCCGGCGAGCACCTCGCCGCGCACCCCCTGAGGCTCGCCACCGGCGGCACGTTCGCCGGGGTCGCGCTGTTCCTGGCGTGCGGCATCGCCGGGCTGCTGCCGTGGGCGTTCGCGGGCGTGGCGCTGCTGGCGTGCGGCGTCGTCCTCGCCATCACCGGCGGCGCCCTGTGGCGCGACGAGCAGGCCGTCCGGGAGCGGCTCGCCGACGAGCGGGAGCGCGCCCGGCGCGAGTACGCCCGCCGCGCCCGGGAGCGGGAGGCCGCGCAGCGCGCCTACGACGACGCCCGCCGCGAATGGGAGCGGCGGCACCGCGCGTACGAGAGCCAGCGCGAGTGGTACCCGGTCGCGGTCCCGCCCGGCGTCGACCGGGTGGACGTGGTCGGCGGGACGCTCGCCGGATGGTCCGCCGCCGTCACCACGATGGGCGCGGCGCGGCTCGCCGTCGGCGCCCGGCTCACCGTCATCGACCTGTCCGAGGGCGCCGTCGCGCACGACCTGCTGCGGCTCGCCGCCGACCGCGGCGACGACCCGCTCGTCTGGGTGCTGCCCGCCGACCTGCCGCGCCTCGACATGTCGCGGGGGCTGAGCCCGGAGGCGCTCGCGGACGTGCTGTCGCTGGTGGTGAGCGCCGGCGAGGAGGAGGGCGGCACCCGCGACCTGTCGTTCGACAACTCGATCCTGGAACGGCTCATCGAGGTCCTCGGGCCGGACGCGACGATCCCGCGGATCACCGCGGCGCTGCGCGTCCTCGCCCAGGTCGGCGACCCGCGCGACGACCTGCGCAAGGGCCTGCTCACCGACGAGCAGCTGGAGCGGGTCGCGACGCTGTTCGGCCGGGACGCCACCGACCGGATCGTGGTCCGCCGCGCGTGGGCGCTCGAAGCGCAGCTGCGCAAGCTGGAGAAGCTCGCGACGGAGCCGGTGGGGCTGCCGCCGTCCCGGCTGCACGTCGTGTCGATGGACCGCCGCGCCGGCGTCCTCACCAACCGGATCCTCGGCACCTACGTGACGACGGCGCTGACGCACCGCATCCGCGAGTCGCCGCCCGGCGGCCGCTGGGACCACACGCTGTTCCTGTGCGGCGCCGAGAAGCTGCGCGGCGACGTCCTGGACCGGCTCATCGACGCCTGCGAGGCGACCGGGACGGGGCTCGTCCTGATGTACCGGTCGATCCCGCGGCACGTCCGCGAGCGCCTCGGCCGCCGGGGCCACGCGGCGGTCGGGTTCATGCGGCTCGGCAACCCCGAGGACGCCCGCGTCGCCGCCGAGCACATCGGCACCGACCAGCCGCTGCTCGTCGCGGAGATCACCGACTCGGCGGGCGAGACGCTGTTCGACGTGGCGGGGGAGAGCTACGCCAGCACCGTCGCCTACGCCCGGCCGCGCGGCGACGGCCTCACCGACCCGGTCTGGTCGCCGCTGCCCGCGCCCGCCGCCGACGACTCCGTGCTGGTCGAGGGGATCAGCTCGGCGACGGCGTGGGGCCGGACGGTCACCGCCGGGGGCGGCGCCGAGAAGCAGCGGTTCCGGGAGCTGCTCATCGAGCCGCCGCAGCTGCAGGAGCTGCCGCCGACCGCGATGGTGTTCACCCACTCCGGCACGACGGGCCGCCGCATCATGCTGGTGGACGCCAACCCCGGCATCATCACGCTGCCGACCGCGCACTCGATGGAGTTCGAGGAGTACCTGCGCGAGCAGGAGGCCCTGGAACGCGCCGCCGCCGAGGAGCCCCAGGACGCGCCCGCCGACGCGCCCGCGCCCGCCGACGCGCCGCCGTCCCCCGCACCCGTGCGCGACGAGGAGCCGCCCGCGCCCCGCGCCCGCCACGCCCTCCCGCGCGGCGGCACCCGCTTCCCGCCCCTCAAACCGAACGGCCGCCACAAGGGCTCTCGCTGACGTGCGCTGGCGCGGTGCGGGGGCGCGGGGAAGGATGGTCGGGTGACGTTCCCCCCTGGTTCCATGCCGCCCGGTATGCCCCCGTACGGACGGGGGGCGGGGATGCCGCCCGGCGCGCCGCCGCCCCGGATGGGCGGAGCGGGCCGCGGTGCCGGTGGTGGTGCGGGCGGCGGTGCCGGCGGCGAGTGGGGCGGTGAGGCGGTCGCGCTGCCGGGGCCCTGGTACCGGATCCAGGCGATCCCCGCCCCGCAGCGGAACGCGTCCGCCGAATGGGACTTCGTCAGCGTGCTGCCCGCCGCGCTGTCGGCGGCGCGGCGGAGCCGCCCGTTCGTCGTCGGATGGCTGTCGGCGGGCGGCGGCGCCCCGCTGGAGCTGATCACCAACGCGGGCCCGATCGGCGCGCCCGGACCGGACGGTGAGGCGCAGGGGCTGCTGTTCCCGAGCGGCGCCCGCGGCGTCCGGGTCGGCGACGGCTGGCTGCGGCAGGCGTCCCGGATGGCCTGGACGCGCTGCCCCGGACGCCTCGCCCCGCAGGTCGGACCCGCCCTGCCGGACGGCGGCAGGGGCGGTCCCGGCCTGTTCGAGGCGACGCTCGTCACGCTGATGGAGCGGCCGTTCGCCTGGTTCGTGGTCGCCGAGCCGTGCGACGAGCGGCTGATCGACACCGAGATGCGCGAGCTGCACCACGAGCTGCGGATGCTGCGGCGCGGCGAGGACGAGCAGGCCCGGCTCGCCGTCGCCCGCGCCGACCAGCGGCTCGCCGAGCTGGACGCGTTCCGCGAGGCGGGGCTCTGGCAGGTCCGGGTCGTCGCGGGCGCGGCGACGCAGGCGGAGCTGGGGCAGATCGCGCCGGTCCTCGTCGGCTCGATGGAGCTCGGCCACCATCCGTACCGGCTGCGTTCGGGGCACGGCAGCGGCACGTTCGACGAGATGCTGCGGCCCGCCGCGGAGCCGGCGCCGCTGCGCCCCGGGGCCGAGCCGGAGCAGCGGTTCCCGTTCGTCGCGACGGCGGGCGCGCTCGCCGCCCTCGCGGGCCTGCCGCGCCGCGAGGTGCCGGGCCTGCGCGTCCTCGACGCCGGGTACTTCGACGTGACGTCGGAGACCGACGACGCGCCGGCCCGGCGGCCCGAGGCGCGGATCGAGCTGGGCGCGATCCTCGACGGCCAGGACCGGCAGGTCGGCACGTTCACCGTCCCCCGCTCGACGATCAACCGGCACGTGTTCGTGACGGGCGCGACGGGCGCGGGCAAGTCGCAGACCGTCCGGCACCTGCTGGAGCAGCTGACCCGCGCGGGCGTGCCGTGGCTGGCGATCGAGCCGGCGAAGTCGGAGTACGCGGCGATGGCGGGCCGCATCGAGGACCTCGGCGGCCCCGTCACGGTGGTGAACCCGTCCGACCCGGCGTCGGTGCCGCTGTCGGTGAACCCGCTCGCGCCCGAGCCGGGCTACCCGGTGCAGGCGCACATCGACATGGTCCGCGCGCTGTTCCAGGCCGCGTTCGACGCGGAGGAGCCGTTCCCGCAGATCATGGCGCAGGCGCTGCAGCGCGTCTACGAGACGAACGGCTGGGACGTGGTGACCGGCGCGGGCGTCCCCGGCTCGCTGATCGAGCCGGCCGTGCCGACGCTGGAGCAGCTGCAGAACGCCGCGCTCCAGGTCATCCAGGACGTCGGGTACGGCCGCGAGCTGATGGCCGACGTGCAGGGGTTCGTGGACGTCCGGCTCCGCTCGCTGCGGATCGGGTCGGCCGGGCGGTTCTTCGAGGGCGGCCACCCGGCCGACATCGGCGGGATGCTGCGCGACAACATCGTCCTGGCCATCGAGGACGTCGCGAACGACGAGGACAAGGCGTTCCTCATGGGGACGCTCATCATCCGGATCGTCGAGCACCTGCGGATGCGGGAGCGGCGCCGCGACCGGTCGGACGGCCCGGCGCTGCGGCACGTCATCGTCATCGAGGAGGCGCACCGGCTGCTGCGCAACCGCGGGCCCGAGCGCGGCAGCTCGCACGCCGTCGAGCTGTTCGCCGGGATGCTCGCGGAGATCCGCGCGTACGGCGAGGGCATCATCGTCGCCGAGCAGATCCCGACCAAGCTCGTCCCCGACGTGATCAAGAACACGGCGCTGAAGGTCGTGCACCGGCTGCCCGCGCACGACGACCGGCACCAGGTCGGCGCGGCGATGAACCTGGACGCCGACCAGTCCCGCGAGGTGGTGTCGCTGCGCCCCGGCGTCGCGGCGGTGTTCGCCGACGGGATGGACCGGCCGCTGCGCGTCCGCGTCCCGCTCGGCGAGGGACGCGAGGCGGAGCTGCCCGGCCCGCCGCCTCCCGTGGACGGCCGCCGGTCCGCGGCGTGCGGCTGCGAGTGCCGGTCCGGGCGCGCCTGCACCCTCTACGAGCTGCGCGAGGCCGACCTCGTCGCGGGCCATCCGGACTGGGCGTGGCTGCGGCTGTGGGCGGACACCCTCGTCCTCGCGCACGTGGTGAACCGGCCCGTGCCCGCCGTCCCGCCGGAGCTGGGCCGGGCCTGGTCGCGGCTGGCGCCCCGGCTCCGCGAGTGCGCGCTCGCGACCGTCCTCGAAGGCGCCGTGACCCGCCGGTCATGGGCGCTGCGGACCGTGTACCCGCCGTCCGACCTGACCGCCGCCGCCGCCGGCGCCGCGCAGAAGCTCCTCGGCGGCGGCGCCTCCGGTGCCGCGCCGGGCCCCACCTGGGTGATCCCGCAGGTCCGCTGGCTGCACGAACTCGACCGGCTGTTCCCCTACGGCGGGGGCGTCCCCGACAAGCACGCCCCCGCTCCGCCGCTGGACTACCAGCTGCCCGGTCTCAAGCAGCCGCCGCAGCCGAAGTTCGGCCACCGGTTGCGCGCGCTTCGCCGCCACCCGCTGTCCATGGAACTGGACCGCAACCGCCCCCTCGCCACGACCGCGCTGGAAGGCGACGACGAGCACGCGGGCTTCTACGCCGACCTCGCGGTCGTCGCGATCGGTCTCCCGGAGGACGAGCAGATCGAGGACGCCGCCCGGACGATGCGCGTCGAGGAGTGGCTGGAACCGGTGCTGAGCTGGCCGGAACGCTTCGTCGAGCCGTTCGCCGACCCGTCCGCCGGCCTGCCGTTCCTGTCCCGCGAGCCCGAGCCCGAGCCCGGCGGCGCCGACGGCGGGTGAGCCGTCCACGACGATGCGATCACGATCCGGTGATATCTCACCAGAACCCCGCATACGTCGCTAGATTCTTTCTCCGCACCGGCCCGCCCACCCGCGCGGAGGGAGCGGCACATGGACCCGCAGACCGACGACCGGACCCGCCCCCAGGACACCGGCGGGCACACGCGGCCCGCCCCGCGGCCCTTCTTCCGCCACGCGCCCGAGGCCGCCGACCCGTCCGGGCAGCCGCTGCAGAGCGCCACCCGCTACCTGTCGGCCGCCGCCTACCTGGACCGGCGGCTCTGCGACCGGGTCATCGCCGAGTTCCTGGACGACGAGCACCGCGCCGTCGTGCCGTCCTTCGGCTTCGACCTCGGCCCGGTGATCCTGCACGCCGTGCGCGCCCGCCGGTTCCGGCTCGTCCGCGACCTCGCGATCATCGCCGTGTTCGTCGTCGCGTGGCTGCTCGTGCCGGCCGTCGCCGCGCTCTACCTCCTCGTCACGCTGACGCTGCATGTCCCCTGGCGGCGGCTCCGGTGGCGGTGGCGGCTGGCGCTCGGCGCGCTCGCGGCCGTGCTCCTGCTGCCGGTGGTCACGTTCGGGCTGCTGAGCGGGGCGCAGAACCTGGACGGCTACGAGCACGAGCAGAACACCGGCTTCCTCGACTCGCTGCAGACGGACCACGCCGTGCTGACCATCGTGTTGCTGTTCCTCGTGACCGCGACGATCGTGTTCGCGCACCTCGCGGTCGTCTTCTACGCTCTCGCCCGCGACCTCGGCCCCGGCGCGACCGGACCCGGGCCGCGCACCTACAGCGAGCGGGTCCGGCTGGTCATCGACCGGGTGCGCTCGGCGCAGCACGGCAACGTCACGCTCTACTCGGGCGGCAACCCGTTCATCGGCGCGGGGGACGTGACGGCGCCCTGGTCCCGCGTCTGGTCCATCGCGCTCGAACTGGACCGCCCCGCCGCGTCCGGGCCCGGCCTCGGGGCCGCCGACGGCGACGGCGCCTCCCCGGACCTCGACGCCCCCGCCACCGCGTCGTCCGGCGCCGCGTCGTCCGGCGCCGCGTCGTCCGATGCCGCGTCGTCCGGCGCCGCGTCGTCCGATGCCGGGGCGTGGGGTGCCGGGGCGTCGGGTGACGGCACGTCGGGCGCGGGCGGATCCGCGGGCGAGCCGGGCCCGCGGCGGCTCGACGCG